>JAFGHO010000117.1 GCA_016930085.1 Spirochaetales bacterium | reverse complement strand
CATTTTTCCTGTTCATTCTTTTACCTCCTGCCTTCTTGTCGGCAGAAGCGGGCCGGTGCAGGTGACGGGGTGAAATTGACGGTTACAATTTTCCTTCGGCAAGCTCTGCTTGCTTCCGGTCAAATTCGCACAACTGCGGGTACAAGAGTCGCGCCTCCGGCACTCACCCAAATCCAGAGAACTTTTCTTGAAAAGTTATTATTTTTATTTTATACTTTTTGATGAAATCTCAAAGTTAAGATTTTATCGGTAATGATGAACTTCTTGTACCCGTAAACCGTTAGCTGAAAGGCGTGGGAAAAGGATTGTATAAATGGGCCGCGGCGTTCTGCCGCGAGGTAAATTTATTTTTTTAGTAGGAGTAAATTATGAGTAAAATGCACGATGCTATCAGAAAATGGATATTTGAAGGAGCTGATGTAGCTGAAAAAATTATACGCAACTTAGCAAGTGAAAAACCGGAACTACTAGACAAGCCTGATGAAAATGGCGACCCTCCAGTTTTTCTAGCCTGTAGTATGATGAGAGATAATCCGTTAAAATTATTAGTGGAACTCGGTGCGGATGTAAATGTAAAAAATAGCGCGGATTGGCCTTTATTTATGGTTGCTGCCGCAAATGTATCCAGGGATGTATTGGCATTGTTAGTTGAGAAAGGCGCAGATCCATTAGTGTCTATAGACGGTGAGACCGCTCTCCACCGAGCCATGTTAAATGAAAGTACTGCGGTTGGTAACGCGGAATTTCTATTGGAAAAAGGGATCGATATAAATGCCAGAGATCAAATGGGATGGAATGCTTTGGATAAAGCTGCGCTGGATAATCTTGTAGAGGCAACCAAGTTTCTTCTTTCTAAAGGGGCGGAGGCAAATGCTGTTGATGGTCGTGGTTTAACTGCACTTGAAGTGGCCAAAGAAAGGAAATATGACGAAATCGTAGCCCTCCTTGAAAAGGCTTGAATTTTTCATTTCTTGGCCGGTTTGTATTGGAATGATTTTGGATGTGGACGTTGATGGATTTACCGGTCTTGGGATTGCTCACTGCGAGGTTTAGGGGTTATTTTCAGAAATTTTCGGACACATTGTCCGTGCACGCCGTCCATGGCGCGCAATACATTTAAGTCAGTATATTATATTAATACCATTCGGAGGCCTCTGGAATTGATAAAGATAGCGAAAATTGATGAAACGAACTGGTTTCAGTGTACCCAATTACATGTCGCTGAGACTCAAAAAAAGATTTTCACTGTACCTGTCGTTTATTGGATGGCAAAATGCAGGTATATTGATAATCATTTTGAAAATGCAATTTACAATGACGATGAGCTTATAGGATTTTCTGTGTGGGGATTTGATAAAGAAAATGATGAGTATTGGATAGCCGCTATAATGATAGATGAAAAATATCAAAATAAAGGATACGGTAAACAAGCTGTGAAGGAGTTAATAAAAATATTATCCAGGAATGAAAATTGTGATAAAATCTTTCTCGGGCATAGACCAAATAATTTAGTAGCATCTCATTTTTACGAAAAAATGGGTTTCGTGGATACCGGGAGAAGAGAGGATGGTGAAATAATCAGGTGCCTGACGCTAAGAAAATAGTACATCATCGCCTTAGTGGCTTAGACACGATATTTTCATAATCATAATGCATGCAATCAGAAGCATTCATTCCATTATAATTGTTTTTTCATTCATCCGGACACACATGTATCATGAGCGGCTGGGAAAACGGAAAAATAATATTGCGGTAAAAGGGAGGTATTACCGGTTCCCTTATGCTTTCAATAGCGTTTTATCACCGCGATGGTTTGGGAGTATGCGCATCAAGATCTTTGTTAAAACATTAATGCTGCTGTTTGCTTTTTGATCATGTTTTGCACAAGATGCAAATGTTTATGAATTAGAGAATAAGGTAAGTGAAAATAAAAAGAATAGATAAAATAATTGAATTAGGTATACTCCTTTCTTCCATCATTCGTTACATTATTCATACCATGGAGGCTTTATGAAAAATGGAATAATAATTATTGTTTTGGTCAGTCTCTTCCTGTTTTGCTGCACCTCAATCTCGTCGTCTGATACCGAAGACCCCTTTATGCCCCTGACGAATTACGTGGAGTCGCATAACGGATGGAGTTTTAATCATAATCGGCAATCCGATATATTTAATGAAATACGGGTCGGGCTTGGAGATGATTTCGGTAAAAAATTATGTTCATATGTCGGTTCAGATCTGGATCGTATTTACTGGTGCGGTTTGTTTTTGATAGAAGACGACTATCTCCACGGCAGTCAACCGGATGCCGGCCTGGCAATCGAGATTTTTGAAAAGGGTGCCGCCGTGAAAACAGATCCGTCATCAAACGATAAAGCGGAAATGAATATGGTCGCGAAACAGGCGACATTAAAAATTATATATGCGATTCTGTTGTACAGAGACGGTCAAACTGATAAAGCCAGATTATACAAGATTGAGATCGAGAATCTGTTTGAGGAGTATCCGATTTATTGCGGAGCTTTCCCTGCGATAAATGATGAGGATAGGGATATTTATAATGCATTATAATCAGAATCGGCCGGAAGTCATTGTCGCGCACTTCGGCAGCGAAGCAACAGTGGATTCTATGAATGAGAATTATTTGGAAAGCGGGAAGATTTTGGAACTCATGAAAACGATGACGATATTTCAGTTCTTCATGACATCCCGTATGCGATAAAAAATGAATAATAAAGAGACACATATCTATTATTTTTCCGGTACCGGAAACTCGCTTCATATCGCAAAGGAACTGCAAAAACGGCTTTCGGGAACCACCCTTGTGCCGATGGTGAGCGCGGTAAAATATGACAGGATGGAGGTCGACGCTGATGCGGTCGGGTTTGTTTTTCCCATCCACTGTCTCGGTATCCCGATGTTTGTCGAAGATTTTCTACGCAATATCCGTATACGGTCGGCTTCGTATTTGTTTGCCGTCACATCGAGGGAGTGTTCCGCCGGAGTCGTTTCGGAGATAAATAAACTTTTATCGGGGCAGGAGAGAAAACTCGACTCCTTTTTCTCTGTCCAGATGCCTGAAACATACCTTCCGGTATTCGACGTCGATTCGACAGAAGAAATCGAAAAAAAGGAAGCCGGTATGGTGAAGAAACTGGATCTCATTCAAGCGATAATATCGGAAAAGAAAAAATATCTGAAACCCGATCCGAAAGAACCGGCGATGTTCCTGTATTACCTGCTGAGACCGGCGGTGCGATTCTTATTCAATAAAACAAGGTATTTTAATATCGAAAACAGGTTCTATCCAGATGACCATTGCAGCGGGTGCGGTCTTTGCGCCGAAATATGTTTGTCGGATAAAATAGAAATGGAAAACAACCGGCCGGTATGGAAGAAGGGCATAAAATGTATGTTTTGTTTCGCATGTATTCATTATTGCCCTCTGCGGGCGATACAGATAAGAAAGAGTAAATCCGGTATTAGAGGGAGATATCATCATCCGGAGGTATCCGCGAAAGAGATTTTCCGTCAGAAGGAAGACGGACTGGAACAGGCGGACGGTTGTATCGAAAAATAAAAAGGGGGTACCCCGGGCATGAAAATACGATTGTATAATGATAAAACGGACAGAAAGGCGGTCGTTTCCCTTCTGAAATCGGTATTCCTTGTCAATGCACCGCATAACGATCCGGAGACCTCGATAGACCGTAAATTAAATCATGCGGACGAACTGCTGTTCGTCGCGGTCGATGACGGCGGCCGTATCGCCGGAAGCATTATGGCCGGCTATGACGGACACCGGGGGTGGATATATTCACTGGCGGTCGACCGGCGATTCAGGAGAAAGGGAACAGGTTCGCTGCTTCTTTCCCATGCGGAGCAGGCGTTGGAGAAACTGGGTTGTCCGAAAGTAAACCTGCAGGTCCTCACCGACAACAAGTCGGTTGTCGGTTTTTACAAGAAAAACGGTTACATTGTCGAGAAACGAATCAGCATGGGTAAAAAATTATACTGATAATATCGGAGGATACGATCGGGTGCCGGAGCACGACCGCCGAAATATATTGATTTTTCATCTTGTAATGACTACATTGAAAGTGATTCGTCATTAAGGGGGCATACATGAGGAATATCATCCCGATTATTGTATTGTTTTTCGTGTCTTTTTCCGTCCGGGCGCAAGCGCCGGATCAGGGATATGAACCGCATCCGAAAGCGGCGGCGGTGCCTTCATCGCTTTCCGGCCGGGTCGGGAAAAATCCCGCCAAATACCTCGGCGAACTAGTCGTCCATCTTACGAAAGACAGCCGGGATGCATATGAGGCGGTGAAGGCGATTCATGACTGGATCGCGCTCACCATCGCCTATGATACGGACGGTTTTTTGGGACGTTCGACGCCCGTGTACGGCTATGCCGATGTGATTAAAAAGGGGAAGTCCGTTTGCGAAGGCTATGCTAATCTCTTTTGTGAAATGTGTGAACTTGCAGGTATTGAATGCGTGAAGATCAGCGGATACGGGCGGGGTGTGGGGTTCAACCCCCTGCAGCCCGAAACGTCATTCACGAACAACCACGCGTGGAATGCGGTTGAGATTGACGGCGGGTGGTGTCTCGTCGATGTTACATGGGATGCCGGATATGTCAGCGGGGCGGCGTTTACAAGACAATACGGCAGCGGCTATCTCTTTCTTTCACCGGCTGATTTTATCTTCACCCATTTTCCGGAAAAGTCCGATTGGCAGCTGCTTGACGATCCGCTTACTTTCAAAGAGTTCACGCGCGCACCGTATCTGCGGGAGCGCTTTTTCGATCACCGCCTCGAATTGCTTTCAGATATCAGCCTTCTTCAAAAAACCGATGAGAAAAGCAGTATCAGGATCAAGACACCGGACGATATCGTCGCCATGGCTTCCCTCTACGGTGCGGGGGGAAGCGAACTTAAGAACAGGACGTTCGTCCAGCGGGACGGTGATATCATGATCATCAGCACGACCTTCCCGTCAAAGGGGGATTATATCCTCTGGTTGTTTACGAAACGGCTCGGCGAGGAGGGGCAATACTGGGGCGCCGCGCAATTTTCATTCAGAGCGGCAAAAGGAACGCAACTGGTATTTCCCGTTGCCTTCGAATCATTTTATACAAAAGCCTGCGTAATCGATCAGCCGCTGCATAGTCCCCTTAAAAAGGGTGCCGGTGTTTTTTTTGAAGTAACGGTTCCGGGTGCGGGTGTCGTCGGCGTCAACAATGGCAGCAAATTCGTGAATTTGGAAAAAAACGGGAACGGGAAATTTTCCGGGACAGTGACGATCGAAGGGACGGATGTATATCTTTATTATAAAAAAGGCAATAATTACGAATACCTCGCGGGGTGGAAGGCACGATGATTACCGGGCTTTCTATCCTTTAACAACGCCGAGGGGAATCACGCGAGCCACTTTTTTCGATATACCGGCGCCGTGAACGCTTTCGACAACGAGGTCGATATCCTTATAAGCCCCGGGCGCTTCTTCCGCGAGTATTTTCGGATGGGTCGATCTGAGGGCTTTTCCCGTTTTTTCGAGTTCCTCTTTTATTCGTTGGCCGCGGTATTTCTTAAGGCTCGCATGACGGCTCATACTTCTGCCGGCGCCGTGGCATGAAGAACCGAAAGATTCGGTCATGGCCTTTTCCGTTCCCGCAAGAATATATGAGGCCGTCCCCATGGAACCGGCGATAAGGACCGGCTGCCCTACCCCCCGGTACATCTCCGGTACATCCGGGTGGCCGGGCGGAAAGGCGCGGGTCGATCCTTTCCGGTGCACATAAACCTGCCGCTTTTTTCCGTGAACGACATGTTCTTCCAGCTTGCATATGTTATGCGCAATATCGTACACCGTATACATCCCCATGTCCTCCCACCGTCTTCCGAATACTTCACGGAAACTCTCCCGTATCCAGTGGGCGATGATCTGCCGGTTACAGAACGCAAAGTTTGCAGCGGCCCTCATGGCGGCGAGATAGTCCTGTCCCTCTTTTGAAGCGGCCGGCGCACAGACAAGCTGCGGGTCGGGTAGCCGGATATTGTACTTTTGGGCGGCCGCGTTGTGAATTTTCAGGTAGTCCGATGCGACCTGGTGGCCGAGCCCGCGCGAACCGCAGTGAACCATTACCGTGATCTGTCCCCTGTCAGTTATCCCGAAGGCTTGTGCCGCCTCGCCGTCGTAGATTTCATCGACGATCTGCACTTCGAGAAAGTGATTCCCGGCCCCGAGCGTCCCGAGTTGCGGCGTGCCGCGTTCCGTCGCCTGGGTTGAACATTTTGCTGGATCCGCCCCCTTGAGACAGCCGTTTTCTTCAAGACGATTCAGGTCATCGGGAATTCCATAACCATTGTCCACCGCCCAGCCGGCCCCCCGGAGAAGGACATCATCCATCTCCTTCCGGCCGAGACGAAGTTTTCCGTGAGCCCCGACACCGCATGGTATATTGGTGAAAAGTGTATCGACCAGTTCCCGTATACAAGGCGTCACCTCATCCGAGGTGAGATCGGTCCTGAGCATATGAATCCCGCAATTTATATCATATCCGGTACAACCGCATGAAATAATCCCCTTTTCCTTGTCGAACGCACCCACGGCTCCCATTGGAAGGCCATACCCCCAGTGCATGTCGGGCATCCCCAGTACGGGTTCCAGTACTCCGGGCAGACAAGCTACATTGGTCAACTGCTCTACCGCCGCATCTTCTGCGGCGTCAATCAGGCGTTTGTTTGCATAGATCACCGCATCGGTATTCATCCCTTTTTTGCTTTGCTTTGAAACAAGCCATTTATACGCGGAGAGTTTCCTGAGTTTTTCTTTCATGTTTCCTCCTCATACCGGTACGAAAGCATGTGACACATAAGCATCGGAGAAGAATTTTTATCTGTGTCATGATCACCGGAAAAATGCTTGACATTTACAGACATATCAGATATCCATGGCAACCTGTGCCCGAAAGCCGTTCCCTTTCTTCTCAAGCCGAAATCCATAGAATGTAATCCCTTTCACGACAGTCCCCCCTTTTTCGGGCGATATGGCTTCACCCTCCGCTTTTGCCGTAAGGGTCGATTCCCGCTCCGTCTGTATTAACGATGTAATCGTGAATTTATTGAAAAACATCCCCCGTATTTCACTCTGGGTAAGAAGGGTACTTAAAAAATCATGGAGAAGATTGCCGGTGTTCTCCGCGGTCACTTCAAACGTGAATGACTGTTCCTGTTTGACTCTTTTGATATCACACACAATGGAAAAAAGCGCCAATGCAGACGCTTCAAACAATTCTTCGAGGGTCGCTCCAAAAGCCTCGAACATAATGTCGGACGTAAGATTTTCGATAAACCGGTACTGTTTCATGATACAATCGTGTGCGTTCTCTTTCCGTTATTAATCATACAATGCTTTTCGGACACATTGCAATGGGAATCGTATGTGAACGAGGATAAGGGAGAGGCATTTTAATGAATTGCGATGTGTCTGATTAGTCAAACCGATATGAAAAACCGTTTCGTACCCCTGATTTTTTATAACAGGATTTTCAGATGATCGTTGTCGCAAAATACTCCCGGCGTGACTGCGCCGTATCATTTTTCCGGTTCATTCTTGTTTGAATCGCGTACATCCATGACTTCGATATCAAAAAACAGTGTTTGTCCCGCTAAGGGATGATTCATATCGATCGTGACTCTTTCCTTTTCAATGTGCTTGACGGTTATTATTTTTTCACCTTCATTTGTCTGGGCTCTGAACCGAGATCCTATCTTGAGTTGACCAATGTCGTCAAACTTTTCCTTTGATACGCTGAAAACATACGAATCCTTGTATTCACCATAGCCGTCTTTTGGATCTATTTCCGTATGGAATTTATCACCCGGTTTTTTTCCTTCCAGTTCCTTTTCAAGCCCGGAAATTAGATGTCCTTTCCCGTGTATGTACGAAAAGCCTTCTTTTGACGAAGAATCAAGTACTTTGCCCGAATCATTTTTGAGTGTGTAGTTGATTGTTACTGTTTTGTTTTCTGAAATAACCATTATACCTCCTTGATTGGTTTGTATTATCTATCCTGATTCAGAATTTTCTTGCTGTTCCGAATCAGTCGCAATAAAGTCCATATCTTTATTCTTCTTTTTCTCCATCCGTTTTTTTCTTTTCTCTTCCTGTTTCTTTTTTCTTTTCAATTCCTTTCTTCTTTTCTCCTGGTTGTATCTTTGAAACATCTATACTCCTTTCTCCATATGATTGTGTCCTTGTAACCCCCGGAATATGGACGCCATTCATAAACTATTGTTTGGCCGGTATAAAAACGGATATTACGTATATGGAAAAATATACCCGCTTATAACCAATAAATATCCGATTTTTTCCCGCATGATTTTTTCTCCACCGAATCACTTCCATGAAAAACCGTGTGCGTTTTCCGCCTTCCCGTCATCGTATACATGAGCTGCTATAACATAAATCAAAAAAAGTTATAAATGAGCATAGTATGAATTATGCGGGAAAAAAAGAAATTTCTAGACTATTTATAATAGATTCTTTGTTTATTGTAAATAACATCACGCTTTACTACCGAAATTTACCATATATCGAAGAGTTGTTCAAGTCATTTAAGATATTTTTTACCGTCCTGATTCGATACTATACGCCGGTTTTTTTTATTGTAGTGCCCTCCACTGTACAACCGGTCCCTTTTTGTATATAATTCAATACGGGAAATGCGAACGGTCGCAGAAAAAGATAGGTATTCTACCCAATAGAGGAGGAAGAAATGACCTCTCGTACACTTGTACCGAAACTGCTTTTAATTATCGGATTGGTGCCGTCAATCCTTATCGCACTGATGTGGATATTCAATACCGCATTTATCGTACAGGATTGGGATTATTCTTTCGGGCGTATTCATATCTTTGCCGGTGTCGCGGGCGGTATTACGGTCGTCTCTCTGATCGTTATCTATTTTCTGCTGCTTAAGCCCCTTACTGCAATCCTCAGGCATATCGAAGCCGGGGAAAGACCGGACGAAAACAAACGTGTCCGGGCAAGAAGAATGATCGTCCGGCTGCCGTTCTGGATTCTCGCGGTCAATGCAATCGGCTTTTTTCTGGGGCCGGTACTTAATATTACGATTACAACTGTTATCGAAAAAACCCTTCTTTTTTCTCTTTCAAATATGCTTGTCGTTTTTTACAGCGTGACCATCGGCGCTTTTTCGGCACTCGAATCGATAATCTTCTGTACGGTCGTTTTAGCAAAACCGAAGGAAATGCTCGCGATATACTCGTTCGAGGATATAAGGAAGAAAACGGGAAAAGACCTGAGTCTCTGGACGAAGAATATTCTTGTACCGCTTTCCATCATGATCATGTGCACCGGGATTATGGGTGTCGGCGGGTACGGTGTCCTTTCCATGGATCACAATTACCCCCGTTCCCTTGTCGAAAAGATAGAGAACGGAAAAACGCTTTCGTCGGACGAACAAGCGTATCTTTCGCACATGAAAGATATCGCCCTTTTCAGTGAGGGCAAGGTGGACAAAAAAACCGTTGATGACAACAGCGACCGTCTGGAACTGCTTCAAACAAAGCGGCAGGAGGAGAGGACAGCCGTTCTCGGATTGCTTTTTGTCATCCTGTTGGGACTGGCACTCGTTCTGGCGATCACCTATGCGAGGGAGCAGGATGCACACATCAAGTTGTTGATTAAAAGTTTCAGGCAGCTGTTTGGAGGCAGTGGGGATCTCAGCAGGAGATTGAGTATTATTCATTTTGATGAAATAGGGGAGTTGACCGGGTACATCAATTCATTCATGCAGTTTCTCGGCGACCTGCTTCATAAAATAAAGGACGCGAGTGAAAATGTCATGGAGGCTTCCAGGGCACTCGCGGAATTCGTTTTCAAGATAGGCTCGGTTTCGGACAATATGAGAGGAATTGCCGGTGATGTCAATGAATACACATATAACGGTGAATCTGTCGTCTTAAAAACGAAAGAAGCCGTCGAACAGCTTTTAACCGCGGCTAATACCATCAACAACGATGTTGAATCACAGGCGGCCTTCATCGATCAATCGTCGAGCGCGATGACGGAAATGGCGCAAAGCATCAGGTCCGTAAATGACATCGCCAGGAAGGCGCAGGAAATTTCGAGCGATTTGAGAATCCTTTCTGAAAAGGGGGAAGAGGAACTCAACAATACCCTCTCGGCCATAGGGGACATCGAGAAGGCGGCCGGACTGGTCAGCGGATTTACCGGCGGTATCTCGCGGCTTGCCGCACAGACGAATCTTTTGGCCATGAATGCCGCGATCGAGGCGGCGCACGCGGGCGAGGCGGGAAGAGGATTTGCCGTGGTCGCGGATGAGGTGAGAAAACTCGCCGAGGAGAGTACGAACAATGCAAAGCAGATAAATACCCAGATCAAACAAATGAATGAATATACTAAAAAAGGCATTTCGCTTTCGGCAAGTACAAAATCGGCCTTGAACACAATGTCCGGTTATATACGGCAAACCTCGGATATAATCACATCTATTTCGGAAGCCATGCAGGAACAGAATGCGGGGACGACCCAGATACTCTCCGCCGTCGGAACGCTCGTCAACGCCACCGAACAGATAAAATCCCTTTCACTGGAGCAGGGGGAAAAAAGCAGGGACATCAGGACATTGATGGAATCGCTTGTGTCGGCAATACAGACAATAAAGGAGGCGGTGAAGCGGCAGGAGGAAAACAGGAAGGAACTCGAAGAGGTCACAACACAGATGAGAGACATTTCGGAACGGAATATGCGGGTGGTATCCCTGTTTGAAGAAAGCATCGGAACGTTCAGAATATGATGCGGGAACGCCTGCTTCTATCTCGGTTAAAATGCTTTTTTTTCAGATAAATAAATACTATGTAGGCTTCCGTATCGTATATAATAATTTATCAGGATAATGATATCAAAATCGCTTGTGAAATGACCGGGTCAAGGGGCATTCCGGGTTTTTTCTTATCTCCATTAATAATAATCAATACGGTATGTCATTTTATTGCGTTATTCAATGTATGAGTATGAGTATCCGAGGAGTGCTCCATGATACTCACAGATGTGTATGTATTTCATTTTCTGATAACGGGTACAATAAGAGAGAAGCTGAAAAACCTGAATTTGTCCGGTTTGTGGAATTCGTTATCGGGAATTATTGTCGGAATCATGTCCCTTATCGATCCTTTGATCCCGTTCTTCCACGAAAAAAACAAAATAGACGATCGATAGAATGACGATACCGGCGTTGACGGCGAGCATCCGGGTGCTGTCCAGCTTTTCGATGATGAACGCCCCGAACATGTTTCCGCATGCCGATGCAAGGCTTATCCCGACGATATTAAAAATATTCATGTAGGTCGCCCGGAGGTCTTTGTGTGCGTAGCCGTCGATAAGATGTATCATGCCGTTGAACTGCAGCCCGTATCCGATACCGTGCAATGACATTGCCAGCATTGATAGGTACGGCAACCTGAGGGGGGCGACGGCCACGAGAAGAATGAACTTCAGTGTGAGAAAACCTGTTCCGGCGATCACCATCATGCGGTTTCCGATTCGCCGTGATATATGGCGTGAAAGAAACATCACGGGAACTTCGGGTATTGCGGAAATCGCCCAGGCCATTCCGATAAAAAGATACGGGAGGTTTATATCATCCAGGAAGTAGGAAGTAAAGTACATGCCGCTTAAAAGTCCGAATCCCTGAAAAAAGCTGAAAATCAGGAATTTGATAAACAATGTGTCGCCGGCAAGGTAGTGCCAGGGGATCGATACTTTCTCAACCTTTGCCTTTATTCCACGGAGTGTTATTACTGCCAGAATAAGAAGGCCGGCGGCATAAATAAGGGGCGGTAGATTTACAAGGCCTGTTAACCCCAGAAACAAGCCGGTAAGAATCGTTGTAACGATCCATGAAATGGTTCCCATCGCCCTGTAGGTTCCGTAAAATCTCGGATCGCGATTATTGTTATGCAGAAAATTGAGCATTTCCGTGTTCAGAACCGGGATGATCGGCGGGACAAACAAACCCATTATAATGATCCCGACACCGATAGCCGGATATTTCTGTTCGATTAACCAGCCCCTGAAAAGTGGAAAACCGGGAATACTGATGAAGAGAGCGCCGATTGCAGTCAATAACGAACAAAGAAAAAGCAACCGTTGTCCTATTTTAAACTTGTCCGAAAGAAACCCCGCTATGGGATTTGAAAAAATACCGAGAAACGGCTGGATAGCCATGATGAGACCGATAAGATAAACTGCGGGAGAACCGTCCTGTGTAACGAGAACCTGTTTGAAGTAAAGGCTCGAAAACGGGATCCATGCCCCGAATGCGGTAAACACGACCCAGTAGAGAACTCTCATTTTGATTTCCTGATACTTTTCTGTTTGGATCATCTTCTCTGTCCCTTGATGAGTCAGTTTCTCATGAAATAATCCCGTTAGTCCATTGTCTTGAATATAAAATGTATACGACATATCCGGCGATCATCCATAAGAGTCTATTGAATATTCGCAGAGAATGCTTTATTATAAAAGCGAGGACAATGTTATCCGGGAAACCGGCGCTGCAGAAAGGGTTTGGGTGTATACATTGAGGAAGATTTTTAATTTAATTGTGTGACGAATCGATTTTTTAAACAGGGAGATTGTATTTCGGAACACATAAACCACACCCTCAGCGAGTCGTTTATACAAAAATCCGGGGACTGAAATTACTGTGGTACGATGAGCAAGAAAAGCGTTTTTATCATCAAAAACAATCTTTCCTTCATAAATGGTATCCTCGAGATGATAGCCAAGAAGGCCTCTTTTCGACTCGTGTCTGTCGATCTCGATGAATTACTCCAGGACCATAACCATGAAAAAACGATTAAAGAAGGGGGGCAGACAAATATTTTTGTTGTCATTGAATCAGGATGGTATGAAAAAAACAATAAAAAACTATCCAGATTTTTTGCGAATGTATGCAATACCACTTTCTCAAATTATATATATGTGCATAAAGACGATAAATTTCTCACTGATAAAGAGTTTATTCTTGGAAAAAAGAATTGTTGGTATTTCTCGGAAGATATGGATGAAGCGGGCCAGGCAATCTCCTTCATAAGCTATATCGCCAATCTTTTTGAGAAAGTCATTATTTCCGCGCGTTTGACCGATTATATTATCGATTCATTCAAGGAAGCGGTTTATTCCGAAATCCTGGTCCGAAAAAACAAGGAGATCGAACACCTTAACAAGGAACTCGAAAAAAAGAATAAAATCGATTACCTGACAAATCTTTATAACAGAAAAGCACTCTATGATTTCCTCGACCTCGAAAGAAAGAGAACATTACGCGACCTCTGGAGACTCGATGCGTATGTGGAGCTTTCCCAGGCGGCATATCAGGGGAAAGTGAATATACAATTCAGTGAGAACAGACCTCGGGGATCTTTGAGCGAACACTTCGGCGTTTTTTCGATTATGATGATCGATATCGATAATTTCAAAGCCGTGAACGATAAATACGGCCATCTCGTCGGAGACAGCGTTCTCAAGACATTGGGCGAACTCCTGCTCAATGAAAGCATTTTGAGGGAGAATGATATCGCGGGAAGATTCGGCGGTGAAGAGTTCGTCATCATACTGCCGGAAACAAATTCCGAACACGCCCTTGAACCGGCGACACGACTCGCCGAACGGTTCAGGAATATCGCGTTCATTACCGGTGAAGATCAGGAAGAAGAGTTTTATGTTACCCTTTCAATCGGTATTTCCCAATATCACGAGGATGACAAAACAAATGACGAGATCATCCATCGTGCGGACAAAGCCCTCTATTACGCAAAAAGGCACGGTAAGGGTAAAGTGATTATTTACGAACGGGTCTTTGACAACGGGGATGAAATCCCGGAATCTTGATCCGGCTGATTCGTGCCGCGCACATCATTTTTCGGCGGCATCCTCATGTCCGTCTGTCCGCGGTGACTGATTCAAACACCTTCTTTAATACTTTCGAATATGAAAACGGGGCGATTATGATGTTATCTGTTCCGGAATCCCTGAACTTGACCGCCTCTATCTTGTTGAGTTGCGGGGCTAAAATAACAACGGAGATTTTCCTGCGTGTCGCATGCACCCGTATCCGGCTCAGGATTTCAATGGCGGAGGGCTGCTGCAGACTGGCGTCGACGAACACGATAATATAGTGGTCGTGCGTAACACGGCTTTCAATATCTTTGCCTGATTTTTCATAGTGGATATCAAAGTAGATGTCGAGGGTGTTCGAAATCTGATGTACCACTGACTGGTCCGGTGTAATAACGAGTATCTTTTTCCCTTTCAGTTTTCTGAAAAAGAGGGTGTGTTTCTCGTCCCATGGTTCGATGGTTTTTGTGTCGATTTTTACCGGTTCGAATTCACTCAGCATCATGTTGAATAATTCCTTATCGTCCGGGATCGGTGCGATTTCTTCTTCATCACCCCGGATTTCCGTAATTGCCATATCGCTGTAATAGGTGAGGGTATTGATTCTCCGTTCCTCGAGGTTCGAAAGGATTTCATCCGTCACACGTGTAAGGGACGGAATTATGCGCTTTCCCGATTTGTCGTAAAGGTCGAAAATATAACAGGAACCTTTTTTAAGAAAGGCAACGGGAACATTTTTAACCTTGTTGAAATCGATCTGAAGGTTTTGCAGACCTTCGAAATAGCTTTTCACGACCTCAAATTGCTGAAATATTTCATGACTTTTGAGAATACCGACAAGCTCGTTGTTTTTTGTAAGAATCTTGATGTTATGGGCTTCAATCGTCAGTTCGGGATACCCGGTGAACTTGAAAAGAAGTTCGATATTCGCCCGGGTGACGCTTTCGGGATAAAGTGACGGTATGATGAGAAAAACCTTGGGCGCCTTTATCGTTCGCTGTCTGCAAAACGATCGAATCAGATAATTCAACAGTTCGATTTTTGCCGGCTCGAGGTTGCCTTCAATCTGAATGGTGATAATTCTGCCCCTCGCGTGAAGATCGATAAGCATCGGTGTCGTTTGCGACAGGGCGGGGGGTTCGATGGAAAAAAATACATAAAGCCGTTCGGAAAGGATGACCGGATTCACTTGCCCGGAAATGAACGCTTTCACATTCTCCTTTTTGTATTCCATGATTTCTTTTTCAGTGAAGTCACCCATGAGGAATACCGGGATGGAAGCGATTTTGCTCGCCGTCCTCTTTTTGATAAGAAACCCCATTGCGTCGAGATTCGGAAAAAATTTATAGGAAATGATGAGGTCGGGCAGGGTCGATATCGCTATTCGAAACCCCACGACACAGTCGGCGGCGATAACGACACGGAAACCTTTTATTTCGAGAAAGCTTTTTATAAAATCGAGAAAATATGTATCCGGATGAATGAACAGTATTGTTTGAATGACGTTTCTCTCCCCACGATTTTCTGTTACAGGATACCCTGTCATCACGTTATTTTCTTGCCCTTCAACCGCGTTGAAAGACAATCTCAATTACCGATCAATTCTTTCAAATCAAACTATATGGATTTTTATATAAAAGTCAATAAAAAAAGGATCATATACGTTTATTGCATTAAAACGGGGTATATATCGATTACTTTATCGTATTTTGGCGAACAGTCATGGTATGTCACCGGACCCCCGGACTCGTTTTCCCGTGTCATCCGGTTAAGCGTGGTTTCAGCAAATAATGAGTGAAAAATCGATGACGCGTTTTCGCAGTGCATAGACAATCGTACTGAGTGCCATCGGGTATGAATAGTGAAAACGCTGAACCATATTATTCAAAATGGTTTCGACAAGATAATCGATTTCCTGACTGTATTTTTTATATTTTTCCGGGGCGTTCTTTTTCTGAAAGAACGCGTCCTGAAGCTGATCGATACTTATTCCCTCCACACTTTTTCTATGTGAGAGAAGGCAGGAGTATTCGCGTGCAAAACTGCCCAAAAGGTTGTCGTTTCGCGAATTGATGACCGCTTTTGTCTTTTCGAGTTTCAATTCACCGCTTGCCGTCAGGTCCAGAAAACGCTGCGCGATCTCCCGCCTGAATCCCTTTCCGTCACTTTCACCGACAAAAACCTTTTCAAGCGACCTGAGATAATTAATATCGGGTTTATCGATTTTGTTTCCTGTTGCGGGGTCGACAAAGGAATACTGCGGGACGAGGATATGGGAAAACGAGGTGTTTTCGAGTGCGTTTGCTAAAAGCGCGTGCTGAATGTATTTTCGAAGGTCCTGGGCGATTTCTTCGGGGTTCCGGTCCACCGTTGCGACGGTGATTTCTTTTGCAATGATGATGAAATAGAGATATTTGGCTACCTTTGTCAGACCGAAAAAATCGCCGTAATCCCCTTCGCCTTCGGGTATGGACCATTCGCCTATTTTTCTCGCCGGGATCGCTTTTCGTTTTTCGTTATATTTCGGATCGATTAAAAGCCATTGATGAAGGGACAGACCCTCCCTGAATACCTTGTTGAGCTGGCTGAAAAAGATTCCGACATTAACACTCCGGCCGTCCGATCGTGCGATTGTGTTTCTCATGATATTCTGAAGCTGTCTCACCGAGATACCGTGTTTGCCCTCGTTTACATTATATTCGTTCCACATCTCCCGCATGAACTCGTCGTCGATAAGCTTGAGTTGGTCCTGTGTGAAAAGCCCCGACTTGTCAAGCATGACGGCTTCATTGTTCTTGCAGATGAGGTGTTTATAGGTGGAAGGCGAGTAGATATTGATGCCGAGTTTAATCGCCTCGTTGTAGAAAGGATGCCAATAGGAAAGCCGCTGGATCGTCGAAACCGGGTCTTCGGGCTGGGCCGCGTAGATGAAGAGTTTCTGTTCCGGAGTGATCGAAAGGTACAGGTCTTTTTTTTCTTTATTCCAGTTATCCTTGAAATCCCTTTTCAGCGGCGGCAGAAGACGTGTCATGACCGCATAATATGCGGCGATCCTCAAAAGGTTTGGATCGATATCGAGTTTCTTTCGCATATTGTATATATCACGTTTGAGAATATCCATTTCCGAGTTGGCATCGAGGAGGTAATTGACCGGTATCTTGTCGATCCTGTCCAGGAATTTGGTCGAGGTCATCTGCCTGTCCAGGATTTTTATTTCTTCGGTATTGGTGGTAAGAATGACCGTTGTATCGATCGACGCCTGTGTCGATTGTATGGCGGTTTTCCCGCTTCCCAGCAGCATAAGAAGGGGCTTGTAATCCTGTTCTTTTGGCGCGGAGCCTTCATTAATTCCAAATGCATCGTGAATATGAAGTAGTCCCCTGTTCGCACTGACAATCGCTCCTTCGTACAGATACGGGGAATACCCTGGGAGATGCTCGTTCAAAAGGGATCTGTATTCGGGTCCGGGATCAAAAGGATGGACCCGAACGGAAAGCTGACGCATATCGTCGATGTTCGATATCCCTTTTGCCTGTGCGCCTGAAAACTCGATCTTTTCGATACGAACGTAGGTTTCGAGAATATCAAAAAGGGATTTACCCGTGTGCTGCGGATTTTCGAGGAGGAGTTTGATGATATCGAGATTCTGTTTATCGAGATTTGCATTTTGAAAGTATGTGGGAATGACGATTTTCTCGTCCCCCCGCCGGTTCGAGTTGATATGGTCGAATAGCTCCTGCCGGGGATGAGTGATGTTCCCACCGCGTTTGAGAATGACCGGAAAAAGAAGCAGCGGATTGTGTAGAAAGGTCGAGCGAATCTCCATGACGCGGCCGGTTTTATCGCTGAACCGGTAATAGAACGTATAGAGTTTCACGTTTTCCTGTTTTGTATACACTTCGATAGCCATACCTATCAGGTCCACGATGTTCGTCTTTCCGGACGCCGGGGGGCCGACCAGAACAATCCCCCTGTTGGGTCCGGATTCCTTGCCGATCGATTCTATAACATCCACAAGCTGGGTGATACAGAACTCCTGCCCGTATACGGCATTGATGCCGCCGGAAAAGGGATCGTCGAAGAGGTTGTACCTTATCGTCGGTTCACCGCTTCTGACCACGATCCTGTAGCCGAAATACTTTATGGCTTCATATATCAGTGTCGAACTGGTATGAAGGTACGGCACGGGATCTTTGATGAGATCTTCGACAAATTCGGAAAAACTCATGCTTTCTTCCCGGTGATAACCAAGAAGCTCCTTGTAATCGAAAAGTTCCATAATCACTCCAACTTGAATGGCTTGGCGCCTTTATACATTTTTTCCGACACTTCCTCGAATGAAAGTGGGGTGATGATCGTTTCCTTGTACCTGTCTGCCGCGTAACTGTAGAGAGTGTTGCGGGAGATGAGGTAAATGGAATTTTTCCATACAATATTGAGATTTCTTAGGGTGGGTTTTATCCAGTCCTTGCGTAATTCTCTTTTATCGTCTCTATGGTAGAGAAGCAGACCGCCGTCCTGAAAATCGGTATCGATAATATAGATGCGGGGTCTTCCGAAATGAGTATAAAACCTGAGCATTTCCTCACGGACCGGTTCCGGATTGAGCCATACCCATGTATCGTCGGATTCATAGATATCCTTGTCACTCAACCGCAGGTACTCCGCGTAGCGTTTTTCCAGTCGATTCAGGTGCAGCGAATGAATGAGTTCCGGAGTGAGAAATCTCCGGAGGAACTCATAATCGGTGATTGTCGCGACAAGGTGTTCCATTTCCCCGACAGGATCGACATCGGTGACCTTTTTCCAGTTTTTTTTCTTCTCGAGATCTTTTTCTTCAGTGTATTCGAGGCAGACCTTTCCGTCCCGGTATAGTCCTTCGATATGATTCCAGAGGTTATACCCGAGATGATAGGGGTTCCTCATGAAATACGGCCGTGGAAAACAAACCCCTGAAAAAATCCGCGCGTAATCGATTATCCCCTTCACCGCCTTCTCTTTGAATAGTTCGAGCATGATCTTTTTTTCCCAGTACATCGCCCACCCCTCGTTCATGATCTGCGTGCGAAGGACAAAATCATGGGGGATATGGACGATATACAGGTAATCGAGGATGGACCGTTCGGCTTTGCTCGCGGGGGCAAAACCCCGTAAAAATCCCAGTATATCCTGACAGGGAGCCTTCAATGTATAACCGACCCTGCTCAATGTTTCTTTACGTTTCTTTTTATGAGCGTCTTCTTTAAAGATATCCGTTTTAATCGTATTTTGAATAAGGCGTGAGAGGGTGGTGGAAACCGGCATGAAACCCGTTTTCTCCTTCTCCTTTTCCATGTCTTTTTGTTCGATATTCTTGCTCATCGCCGTTTCCGTATCCACCGAATTATCGAGGTTGTGCTGTGAGTGTGGTGCAATAAGCGGTAATACCGATTCACAGGCATTCCAGTAATTGAGATACTGATGTTCTCCCATTTGTGACCGTGCGAGATCGACTTTCCGTGTGAGGTACATGACATATTCCGTCCTGTCGGGATTCGAATCTTTGAGAACATTTACTTCCGAGAACTCACAGTGACCGCAGACATGTGCCATAACGCTGGCCTGTATCATGGGAGAATTACTGTTGTTAAGGTACGCATAGGAAGGATTACCCGTCTGTACCACTTCATAGTAAAGGGTCGATTCCATGCCGGTTTTGATACGGTATTTTCTCGTCACCATCCTTTTCCCCTCCCAGATATTGAGGGGACTTGTCGGATATACCCTTTTTTCAAGCAGAGAGACGAACTCGAGGCCGTCGAGAATAAAAAAGCGAATCTCCGGCAGCTTACGACCCAGCTTTTTTGCGAGTCCCATGACGATGTGGTATAACTCATTGAGTTCAGAATTTTGACTGATATTCTGCATGCTGCTCCCCGAATAATTCCTTGATAACCTTGATGGTATGATGCGTCTCGTGAATATCGCATATCCGTACGATACTGTCGCTTGAATAGCGTTCCCCCAGTTCCCGTTTGATCTGACTCAGGGAACTCGGTTTCACTTCGACAATCCCGATCCGGTTAAACAATAATCGGAGTTTTGTATCGATAATTTCTCCGATTTTTCTCGCATCGTCGCCGAAAAGTTCACCATCACCAAAATAAAATCCGTAAAAATTGGTCGTCTGTATATCATATTCATTGAACGCGATCTGATGAATGAGATCGAAGACACAGGCCGCCTCCGTCCCCCCCGCGTTACCGACATTGTAAAAATCCTCGGCACTTATTTCATACGCCTCCACATCATGAACGAAAAACCGGTGATCGACATTGCCCGGGCCGTAATTGAAATCGATCCAGCTTTGTATGAAATTGACAAGACGTTTTTCGAGGTCGAGGCGTTCGCCGTAGGTCGAATATGAAATATCACCCATAAAGAAGACGACGGCCCTGTAGCGGGGCTTTTCTTCCCGTTTTGGAAGCTTGTACCGTTTGTCGCGCCTTCTGATTAATACGGTGTATTTATCGTGGGCAGGGTCGTAGTACCCGGTGTTTATGCTGGTGCGAAGTGCCCGCTTGAATGTACGTTTTTTATCGAGGATAACGCCGGTCGGCCCGAAGGTTTTAAAGGTATAGGAGATCTGTTTGATTTTCCCCTGTCCTTCCTTGACCAGATTGGGAAGGTTGAGTTTTTCCGCGATCAGTTCCATTAAACGCTTGTATGGAAGGTTAAAGCGTATTTTGTCGCCCTGTTTACCCGGTCCTTTACCTTTCCCGTATCCTGAGCCGAAACTGTCTTCATACACGAATGTCGGTGGGTTTATATCGTCCATTTCGACGATAATATCGCTTGTTTTATCTCCGAAACGTTCGAGTTCGCCGTTATTAATGATATTCTCGATAAGGTCTTCGAGTTGATCCTCGATAAACTCGTTGAAAACACCTTCCGACTCATTGGAATTAATTTTATCTTCAATCATATTGTCCTGCCTGTTATTAATATACTACATATGAATTGATGCTACAAATAATCCGACCCATTAATCGATCATTTCCTTGACATGATAAAGCGTTTTTTTTACTATGAAGCCTGATTTTTTACAGGAAGCAACAAATTCCCGATCAATGTCATTATGTATCGATGATAGTGACCATTGCCTGTCTGTCGTGTGATTTAATACGTATTCGATGAAAGTGGGGGGCCGGTAAGCCGGGTTCATATGCCATGATAGCGTGGGTCCAACAGCATATTTTTATCTTTTACTGGATAGGCGGCATCTCGTTCGTGCTGTTTGTTACAACCGTGATAGCGGTTCCATATATAATCACCCGCCTGCCGCCGGACTTTCTATATGATAAAAAGCATGAGGAACGCTTTTTAAAGGTTCACTTCCTTTTACGTCTGGTAGTTAAAGTATTCAAAAATATAATCGGTATTATCCTGATTGTTGCCGGAATTCTCATGCTTGTGCTTCCCGGCCAGGGGATTATTACGGTTCTTATCGGTCTTTTTCTTTTTGATTTTCCAGGAAAGCACAAACTGATATTTTTAATACTGCGGAATCCCCTTGTCATAAAAGCGATCAACTGGATTAGAGAAAAAAACGGGAAGGAACCGCTTCGTATCGATTCCAATGAGTGATTCGCATGTGCTCGTCGCGTTTTCAACGCGAACTCGTCGCGTTTTCAACGCGAACACATCACGCTTACTGTGCGGAGTGGAATAATCAATCGGTATTCCCGCCGGAAAGCGGGAAGCTGTATTCAATACCCGCTTCGACGCCGATATTCCAGTCATTATATTCATAGTGGGTCGAAAATACACTTTCCGCTTTCATTTCACAGACAAAATAGAATTCGTTGTTGGGGGTCCAGTCAAGGTGTACGATACCGCGGCAATAGGTATTCATAATCCGTTCGCCCGTGTATTCGTTATCTTCGTCCTGTGCAGGGCGATAAAAATAGATTTCCTGATCCACTTCGGGCATTATTTCAATGTTGAAATGACGCGTGGGGCTGAAACCCACGCTTCCGTCTATTCCTATTGTAAACTTTTCCTCGCTTTTTTCTATAAGGGCGCCATGGACATCGTCGTACAGATTGGCTGTCGACCATCTCATCTCGCTGTGGAGGACCGCACTCCAGTCGACATAAAATCCGATAAATCCTTCTGCCGTCAGGGACGCGTTCACGATATAGTCGTTTCGGAGGGCTCCCGTTGCGATTCCCGTTTCGTCGACAAGCGGATATTCGAACCATTCTTCCCAGCCTCCACCGCCGCTAATACCGAAGCCCCAATAAAGTGAAGGCCTCCATTCAAACCCGATGGTCCCCCCGTGAAACTGTCTGTCGTCCGTTCCGGATGGTTCGGTGAAATAGAAGCCTTTATATGATAGAAACGGATTGGGTTTTTTGTTTTCGGTCGAGAAATAATAGCGTGTTTCCCACATCGGTTTGTAATACGGCAGCACATCGTCTCTTCCCGTAAATGATGAAGCAAAAAAGGTATCGAGGATCAAACGGCTTCCGGTAAAATCAAAGCCCGCTTCAAGATTAATATTTTCTTCATCTATAACCGGCCGGGATTCGATCAGGAACACACCACCTTCCGCCTCTGAAAGCAGCGATATATATCCAGATTCACCTATTTTTTCCCGTAAACTCAGAAGAGCGCCCGCCTTTACACAATTGTTTATACCGGTACGCTCATCGTCTTCCGGGAAAAGAATACTCTCGATCGACAGTCCCACTATCGAAGAAGGGGGATAACAGAATCCGGGGAATTGGGTGAACATCATGATTAACACAATCAACGGCAGTGATAATCGCGCGAATTTCATGTAATACCTCTTTTTTATCAAAATAGTACCTTTTCTTTTATCGTCTCTATTGTCGTACCGGCGGACAGTTCCTTTATGATTCTGTCCGCAAGTTCCTCGGGTTGAATATAGCGTCTTCTTCCTATGATAAGTATATTGAGAATGCTGTCAAACTCTTGTTCGGGTATGGAGGAACCGAGCAGTGCGGCGACGAGTTTGAGGGAGGTTTCTTTTTCAAGCTCCCACTTGAGCAGTGAAACATAGAGTGTCGTCGCGTTTCTGAACGCATGCAGGCGTGAAACGGAGGCTTTTGCGAGGATTCGTATTTCGTTTTCTGAAATTCCCGTTGCCAGGAGAATCGCCGCACGGGACCATAACTCAGGGTGTTCCTCCGGCTTGATGCCATCGATCGCTTCCAATAGGATTTTTTTTGATGTTTTGAGATAGAGGATCTCCTGCTCGAGAACACCTTTAAGCCGTTCGAACGGGACTTTTTTTGCGATTCCCTCTTCGAACCGCGGAAGAATAAGGGCTTCGGGGATTCCTTCTTCACCGGCCTTCCCGAATATTTCCAGGATCACGGCCGACTGTTCTTCCGTGTAGGGACCATTTTCAAGCAGGGAAGAGAGGGTTTCCGCGTAACAAAAAGATGAGAGGGATAGGAAAGACACGGCATACGACAACACTATAAAGAAAGGTACGGAGAAAATTTGTCTCCCTTTTTTATGAGGCATTCGGTTTTTTCCCCGGCTCTGCATATTCCCTGTTCCTGCGTTGTTACTATTCACTCATCAAGACGTCTTGTCATGATACCTGTCACGATAATCCTCTTCAAGCCGTCATACTATTGACCGGTTACCAAGTCTGCATTTACTGTATGAAATCAGGCCTTCCGGTATCTGTTCCCCTATGCCGGTGCATCTGTTTTTTATCTTCACCTTCCCGCAATTTTTTCATCAGGCCCTTCATTTTTCCGTCGACACCTTCCTTGCACAGTTGTTTTCTTATTTGTTCGCGAATAACCGCTTCAAGTACTTCCTCATCCATATGTTCTCCTGCATTCCGAACCTCCGAGACGACATCCCTGCTCGTGTTGAAAGATATACGAATAATCTGCTGCTCCCTGAAACCGTATTGTTTCATCTCTTTTGCCGTAACGGCCAGATGAAAGGCTAAAGCCGCTTCTTCATGTGCAGTGAGTTTTCCGCCGTTTTCCCTGCACAATACCAGCGAGTGCGCGATCATCTCGCAGAAATCCCTGTCCGCTTCTTCCCACCCATACTGCCGGGCATTCAGGGTGAACGCTTCGGCTTCAGAAGGCGTCCATCCGTTATTGAGGAGTTCTTTCTCTATTAGAATCAGAAAATCCTGTTCCCCGGCGAAAAGAAAAGTCGGCAGGCCGATAATAACGAAAACAATCAAAATAACACGATACGTTTTCATATTTTGCATGCCCCCTTACTATAACAATCCGCGTATATTCTTTCAATATACGCGGATCAAATCTCAAGAACCGAATTTATCCCGCCAAAGCCGTCATCGACATGAAGGGACGCGTCCGGGTCGGGAATCCAGTATGTCCCGTCAATCAGGAATTGATAGCGGTAATCCCTGCTTGAGGACAGTTTCAGCTTTATCTCCCATGTCCCGTCGCCTTCGGGGTCATGAAGGATATTCGCGCGCGGGTCCCAGGCATTCCAGTCCCCGACAACGGAAACGCTTCTGGCGTATGGCGCTTCGAGTGAGAGGTGGATGGTGACCATCTGTCCTTCCGTACCCCTCAAGGTAAACGTCAAAAAGACGGCAAGGGCCGCGATGATCGATGCCGCGAGGGGAACGGCGAGCCACCTGAGCGGGTTATGCCGTTTGATTCGTCCGCTTTCTTCGATAACTGAAAAAACCCGCCCCGAAAGTCCCGGATCCGGCCGCCGCTTGAGCGGCGTTCCCTTCATCAGGACGAGAAAACTTTTTAACCGCGCGGAACACTCTGCGCATTCCGAGGTATGCTCGGCGATTTTTTCCGGCAGAACCATATCGTTTTGTTCGCCGGTTATTACCGTTTCCGTCCATCGCTGAAACTCGGCACGCCACTCACTGCAATTCATCAGTAATCTCCTTATATTATAATATACACCGTTTTCTCATTATGGTTTCATAATATCCATCTTCATGAGGATGGCAACAAGATCCTTTTTCGCCCTGTGGAGATATGTTTTTACCGTCCCTTCGGGTATTGCCAGGATCGAGGAAACCTCACTCACTGAGAGACCTTCGATTTGTCTGAGGATAAAAACTTCCCTGTATTTCTTCCGCAATTGTGTTACCGCTTTTTTTGCAAGGATTTCCTCTTCTTTTTCCGCGAACCTGTCAAGGGGATCTTTACCCGGGGATATCTGCCTGTTATTATACCCGATTTCGTCAATCGAGAGGACGGATAATCTTTTCTTTATTTTTCTCAAGCGGGAACGAAGGTAGTTGAGGGCGATCGTGTACATCCAGGGAAGAAACCTCCGTGAAATATTGAACCGGGACAGTCCTGTATAGATCTTGAGAAATATCTCCTGTACCGCTTCTTCGGCCTCATGATGTTTTCCGAGTATCGAATAAGAGAGTGAATAAACAAGGGGCGTGTAGGATTCGACGATGTAGGAGAATGCCGCCGTGTTTCCATTGAGTGTTTCATGGATCGCTTGAAGGGTATCCGCCTCCGTAGACCCCGCAATTTTTTTTTCATTCACAATTGTCAATCCATATTATCTCACTACATTGACCAAAGACCTTCCCATTATACTATACGCCAATAAACGGCTGAAGGTTTCAGGTTTTCGGCTCATAATGCAGTCATGGATAAATATACAATATGAACCGATTCGGGTAAACAGACTCCTGTCTGTCTTTCCCTCCCGCATACGGGATCCGCGACCCGGCCGGATGGCTTGACTTTTTTACGAAAAAAGGGTTACATCGAGTTGTTGCGGCATATGAAAAATCCAGCGGTATCCCGGATTATTGTTTTTCCCGTTTTTTGCATATTATTTATCGCGGCACCTGTGTATTCACAGGATCCCAAACCGGTTCTCACCGTTTTGGATTTCGAGACACATGGCATCTCTAAAGAGGAAGCCCGTCTCGTCGTCGATCATATCACCTCCCATATTGTCGAATCCGGAAAATACCGGGTCATCGACAGGATGGAACGGGAAGCCCTGTTAAAGGAAATAGAATGGTCCGTTTCCGATTGCGTCGATACCGGCTGCCAGCTGAGGCTTGGAAGGATGCTTTCCGCAAGCTATATTATCGTCGGCAGTTTCGGGACGGTCGGCGACAGGTTTATGATCACGATCAAACTCATCGATGTCGAAACAGGGGAAACGCTCGGTACGGCCTCACAGGTATATATCGATGTCAATTCACTCATCGAAGACAGCGGTCTGTTTATTTCCGTTTTTCTCGGGGTCGGGGAGGGAGAGAAACCGGATACCGCAGCCGGAGAGGGCAGGTTCGTCACCGTTGCCACCACGGAAGCCCTGTTGAAGGCGATCGGACCGGACGTCGTTATCAGAATAAAAGAGGGAGAGTATAATCTCAGCGGGGGGTACCGGTTTCAGAACCGGCATATCAAGTGGGAAGATAATTTCGACGGACTTTATCCGGTGATCCGTTCAATTTCGAACCTCACGCTGATCGGGGAAGGAAATGTCAGCGTGGTCATCGATCCGGCATACGGGTGGGTGATGGAGTGGAAGACATGCTCGAATATCGGTCTGGAGAACATCACGTTCGGCCACACCAAACCGGGATATTGCGCCGGCGGGGTCTTGAGGTTTTCGGTCTGTGATACCGTCTCCATCGACCGGTGCACGTTATATGGAAGCGGTACCATCGGCCTCGAACTGGATCATGTTGACAATATGCTGTTCGATTTTTCGACAATAAAAGAATGCACCTACGGCCTTATATATATCTCCGATTCAGCCGGTTTAAGGTTTGAAAACTCGCACTTCAGGGATACCGGAGACTATACCCTCATCGGTATCACGGGGGGCAGCGGGAAAATTCTCTTTCAGTCGTGTGATTTTTCAGGCAATAACGGACAAACGATGTTCGGTATCGGTCCTGAATGTGAAATCGTCGACGTCAACGGCTGTGATTTCAACGGCAATACCTCCTCCCGTTTTGCCGATCACAGGGAACTGCTCTCCATCAAAGAATGCCGTTTTTCCGGCAATCACTTCGGGGATGAAGAATAGCCGGGATTTTCCGTTCCGTGGGGATTTCAATGCCGGAAACATC
This sequence comes from Spirochaetales bacterium, assembly GCA_016930085.1. Classification (NCBI taxonomy): domain Bacteria; kingdom Pseudomonadati; phylum Spirochaetota; class Spirochaetia; order Spirochaetales; species Spirochaetales bacterium. The sequence goes on along the minus strand of JAFGHO010000117.1, from coordinate 48,426 downwards.
GATAATCGTTAAAAACGCCCGCCAGAATAATCTCAAGGGAATCGATTTACGGTTGCCGCTCAACAGGCTAATCGTTATCACGGGTGTAAGCGGTTCGGGGAAATCATCCCTGGCCTTCGATACCCTCTACGCGGAGGGGCAGCGGCGTTATGTCGAGACCTTTTCCCCCTACACACGGCAATTTCTCGACCGGATGGACAAACCCAGGGTGGACAGGATAGAGGGGATTCCGCCCGCGATCGCGATCGACCAGGTCAATCCCGTGAGGACATCACGGTCGACGGTCGGTACCATGTCGGAACTCAATGATTATATCAAGCTTCTCTTTGCCCGCGCGGCGCAGCTTTACTGCGGGGGGTGCGGGCGCCGGGTGCGGCGCGATACGCCCGAAAGCATAGCGGATGATATTCTGTCTTTCCTGTCAAAAGAAAAAAAAAGACTGATTGCCGTCACCTTTCCCGTTCCCATACCGCATAACTTCACGGAAGAGGAAGTGAAAGCCGCCCTCCTTACCCAGGGGTACGAACGATTCTTCGGTAAAAAGGACGAAGTACTCGAAGTAATCCAGGACCGCCTTGTCCTCTCGGACGGCGTCCGGTCGAGGATTGTCGACGACCTCACGGCGGCACTCAGAAACGGCAGGGGACTTGTTACGATTCGTCTGTTCGATTCGGAGCGCCGGGTGCTTTCGACGCATAACTATTCGGCTGATCTTCATTGCCCGGATTGCAAAATCCATTTTGAGGACCCGGTGCCGGGGGCGTTTTCGTTCAATTCACCGATCGGGGCGTGCACGGCGTGCCACGGATTCGGGCGAATCATCGATATCGACGAGTCACTGGTGGTGCCCGATCCGTCGAAAACCCTGAAAGGGGGCGCCGTCAAACCGTGGCAGACCAAAACCTACGGCGTATGCCAGACCGAACTCGAACACTTTGCGAAGAAACGAAAGATACCCCTTTCTGTCCCGTGGCGCGATCTCACCATGCGGCAAAGGCAGTGGGTGTTCGAGGGCGAGGGGGAATTCGACGATGGTGTATGGTACGGTGTGCGGCGCTTTTTCCGGTGGCTCGAATCGAAAAGCTACAAGATGCACATACGCGTTCTGCTTTCCAAATACCGGATGTACAGGAAATGCCCCGGCTGCGGGGGGACGCGGCTCAAAATGGAGTCGCTGTTGTGGCGGCTCGGCGGCGGGCCGGGAAAAGGAAAATCGATTCATGAGGTGATGCTTCTTCCTATCGATAAATGCCGGGCCTTCTTTCTTGGTTTGAAAGAAGCGGGCGATCCCGAAAATCGTCCGTCTGGGGAGGCGTACGGGATGCTTCTCGATGAAATACTCTGCCGCCTCGGATATCTTGTCGATGTCGGCCTCGGCTATCTTTCACTCGACCGGCAGTCCAGAACCTTGAGCGGCGGGGAAGTACAGCGCATCAATCTCACAACCGCACTCGGCACCTCGCTTGTCAACACCCTTTTTATCCTTGATGAGCCGAGTATCGGGCTGCATTCGCGCGATATCGGCCGGCTTGTTTCCGTTCTCCACCGGCTGCGCGACGCGGGGAATACACTGATTGTCGTCGAACACGATCCGGAGGTGATCAGGTGTGCCGATGTTGTGGTCGACATGGGGCCGGGACCGGGAGAACGGGGGGGCGGGATCGTGTATTGCGGTGATGTCGCGGGACTTTTACAATCACCGGTATCCAAAACGGGCGCGTACCTGAGGAAATCAGGACAACGTCCGATTTCCTCAGGTGGTAATGACAGCCCGGCCGAAGGCCCCTGTATCGAGATCATCGGGGCCTGCGCCCATAACCTGAAAGACATCGATGTCCTCATACCTTTGAACCGTTTCGTGTGTGTCACCGGTGTCAGCGGATCGGGAAAATCGACCCTGATACAGGATGTCTGCTATAATGCACTCTGCAGGATCAAAGCGCACCCCGCAGACCGGCCGGGGGAGCACCGCGAGATCAGGGGCCACCGGCTGATCGACGATGTCGTCATGGTCGATCAATCCCCGATAGGAAAGACGACACGGTCGAATCCCGCGAGTTATGTCGGCGCCCTCGATGCCATCCGAAAGATCTTCAGCGCGACCGACCACGCGCGCCGCGAGGGCTACGGCCCGGGGGCCTTCAGTTTCAACTCGAAAGCGGGTCAATGCCCGGCGTGCAGGGGATCGGGTTTCGAGCATATCGAGATGCAGTTTTTAAGCGATGTATACCTTCGTTGTATCGAATGCGACGGACGCCGGTACCGCAGGGAAATCCTCGAAGTAAAACTCAAGGAGCCATCGCGCGGCGATATGAACATGTCGATCGCCGATGTACTCGAGTTGACGGTGGACGAAGCATATGAGGTCTTCGGTGAAAACGAAGACGTGCTTCGCGCACTCAAACCACTCCGTGATGTGGGACTCGGTTATCTTGCTCTCGGACAGAGTGTCCCCACATTGAGCGGGGGTGAAGCCCAGCGGCTCAAAATCGCCGGGTATCTTGCCCGGACGGCCGGAAGGAAGAAAACGGCGAAACATCTTCTTTTTCTTCTCGACGAACCGACCACGGGTCTCCACGGCGAGGATATCGAGAAGCTTCTCGCTTCACTCCGTTTCCTTTGTGAAGCGGGCAATTCGGTGGTGGTGATCGAACACAATCTTCAGGTAATCGGTTCCGCCGACTGGATTATCGATCTCGGACCGGAGGGGGGAGAAGACGGCGGCGAGGTGGTGTGTACGGGACACCCTCATACGGTTGCCGGGTGCAAGCGAAGCTACACGGGGAAAGCCCTCCGGACGGTGTTCGCAGGCCGGGACGGAGGCAAGCCCGCTTTCAGCGACGCATCGTTATGCGGGAAAACGGAAAAGGCAGGACCTGCCGGCGGGAACGGAAAGAAGATACATATCCGGCACGCACGGGAGAACAACCTCAGGAATATCGATGTTTCAATTCCGCATGACAGGCTGACGGTAATAACGGGGGTGAGCGGAAGCGGTAAAAGCACCCTCGCGTTCGATATCCTTTTTTCGGAAGGCCAAAGGCGGTATTGCGAATCGCTGAATGCCTATATACGGCAGTATGTCCGGCCTGCGAAACGCCCCGATGTCGATCTTGTCTCCGGTATTCCGCCCGCGGTCGCTATCGAACAACGGACAAGCAGGGGGGGCGGGAAAAGCACCGTGGCTACCATGACGGAAGTATACCATTTTCTCCGCCTGCTTTTTGCCAGGGGTGGTACGCAATATTGCCCGGACTGCGGGGTCCGTGTCGGCTCGCAAACGATTTCCGGGGTAAGAAAACGTGTGACGGACGATTTCGAAGGAAAAGAGGTTGTCGTCTATGCCCCGCTTGTTGCCTCCCGCAAGGGATACTATACCGATCTTGCCGCGTGGGCGTCTTCTGAGGGATATCCATATCTCCGGGTCGACGGAACGCTGGTTTCCACCTCTCCCTGGCCGCGTCTGGACCGGTTCAGGGAGCATACGATCGATCTTCCCGTCGCCGAGGTGACGGTCACGAGGAAAAGGGCGCGGGAGCTTATGGGGCTTATTGAAAAGGCGCTCGGGATCGGAAAAGGGGTCATCTATATCGCTCAAACCGGAAAGCCCGGAAAGGGTGCGGAGAAGCAGGCGGAGGCTGTTTTTTCGACAAGACGGGTCTGTCCCCGCTGTGACCGTAGTTTCCGTGAACCCGATCCCCGGCTTTTTTCGTTTAATTCCGGTCACGGTGCCTGTCCGGCATGCGACGGAACCGGGATAAAAATATCGACGTCGGATAAAAAAAGCGGGAGGCGGGCTTCACGTTCGAAAAATATGCATGAATACGGAAACGAAACGGAAACGGTCCCCTGTTCAGTGTGCCGGGGCGGCAGGCTCAGGGAGGAAGCCCTGCACGTGAAGTTCAAAGGACGGACTATCACGTCGATAACGGCGCTCTCTATCGAGGCCGCGGCCGTATTCTTTTCAGGTCTCGACCTCTCGGGCCGGGAAGCCGAAATTACCCGCGATATCTGTGCGGAAATATCGGTGAGGCTCGATTTTCTCCGTGAGGTCGGTTTACCTTATCTCTCCCTTGACCGGCCGGCACCGACATTGAGCAGCGGCGAGGCACAGCGTATTCGACTCGCGGCCCAGCTTGGATCGAACCTCAGGGGGGTCTGTTATATCCTCGACGAGCCCACGATCGGCCTTCATGCGCGCGACAACCGGCATCTTATGCGTACCCTTCTGGGACTCAGGGAGAAGGGGAACACGGTCGTGGTCGTCGAACATGACGATCAGACGATACGTGATGCGGATCATATTATCGACCTCGGCCCGGGCGGCGGTATCAATGGGGGAAGACTCGTTTTCGAGGGAACGCCCGAGGCATTGCTTTCCTGCAGGGAATCCCTGACCGGAGAATACCTTCGTTCGCCGGAAAAAAGATATTCCGGAAGAAAAAAACGAAGCGTGGGGACGGAGGAAGACCGGGGATGGTTGAGGATAGGCAATGTGAACCTTCACAATCTCAAAAACCTTGACGTCGCGATACCACTTGGAAGACTGGTCTGCGTGACCGGTGTCAGCGGGAGTGGAAAAAGCACCCTCGTCCGCGATATCCTCTACAGAAATTTGAGTTCCCTCTTGCAGATGAGGCGACCGCGGGGAAAGGGGAAGAGCGGGGAAACAGCATCCGGTTTCCCGGCCGGTAGAGCGGTCCTTTCGGGATGCGGGAGTATATCGGGATGGGAGAAAATCGGCCGTGTCCTCGAAGTGGATCAGACCCCGATCGGAAGAACGCCGCGCTCGTGTCCCGCGACATATGTCGGGTTCTGGGCCGATATCCGGCGTCTTTTCGCGGGTACGACGGATTCCCGCGTGAGGGGGTACGGGCCCGAACGGTTTTCGTTCAATGTCGAAGGGGGGAGGTGTGAATCCTGCAAGGGACAGGGGGTCCGGAAGATCGAGATGAGTTTCCTCCCCGACGTCGAGGTCCTCTGCGAAACATGTAACGGAACCAGGTTTACGCATGAGACCCGTGAAGTGCGGTACAGGGATAAAAGTATTGCGGATGTTCTTGCCATGGATGCCGGGGAGGCGGCCGCTTTCTTTTCCGCGCACCAATCGATCCGGCACGCCCTTTCGCTTATTTCCGAGGTCGGTCTGGGGTATCTTTCTCTCGGGCAGCGAAGTCCTTCCTTAAGCGGCGGAGAAGCGCAGCGGATCAAGCTCGTTTCGGAACTCGTGAAAGCGGGGCCTCAGGAAAAGCATCCCGATCCCCGAAATAAGGAAAAACTCCGTAATGAAAAACATACCCTGTATATCCTTGACGAGCCGACGATCGGTCTGCATATGGCCGATGTATCGAAACTGGTCGGGGTGCTGCACCGGCTCACCGACTGCGGCAATACGGTCGTCATCATCGAGCACAACCTCGATGTTATTGCCGAAGCGGACTGGATTATCGATCTCGGGCCCGAAGGCGGCGAAGGGGGCGGCAGGATTGTGGCACAGGGACAGCCGGAAAAGGTAGCGTTGAAAAAAAAGGACTCTCATACCGCCCGATTCCTGGCCGGGTTGCTCGAACGGGAAAACAGATGGTAATCGGGTGTTCGGGTAAGGGTGTCATCTGTTCACCTGGGGACAGCATTCGGCATTCGAACACCCCCCGCACAATTTACTCGAAACAAACGGAATAATGAAAAAGCCGGTAAACGAAAAAAGAAGAAGAAGGGTGAGGATTATCCACGAGAATTTCAGGACCAGAAGCACCAGGGCGATGACGGGCGGGAGGAACCAGATGGGATATAGAACAGGGGTATACCTTTTGAACCGGTGTTTGAATTGTTTGCCCGCAAGGGGTTTGAAAAACCGGGCGATCTTGTGAAATCCGGAAGGACAGTCGCCGCGGTAATAGCCGGCACAACAGGTGCATACATTGGCGGTAAAGAAAAGCAGGGCGAATATCGTGTAGCCGAGATACATGATACCGATAAGCCACCACGCGGCTAGTGAAAGGACGAATCCGGTGATGATGAGGACGGCAAGGGGAATGTTTTCCAGAAACATGCGATAAAGTGTCGTTTTCATGGTATCTCCTTTTTGCCGGAATACATGGTAAACCGGGAGGAAATCATTGTCGTTAATAACATAATAAATTTCAGAAAGAGAGGGAAGCAGGTCCCGTCACGAAGCGTCTATGTTCTTGACAGATGCCGTATTTCCGTGATAAAGGGGGGTATATGATTGGTTTTATCAGGGATATTTTTTCGCTTCTTCGAATAAAGCAGTGGATCAAGAATTTTTTTGTCCTTATTCCGCTGTTTTTTGCCGGTAAACTGACCGGTGCAGGCGATGTTATTCACAGCATTCTCGCTTTTTTTACGTTCAGTCTCATATCGAGTGTCATCTATATCGTGAACGATGTTTTCGATAAAGACGCGGATAAATTGCATCCCCGCAAGAAACACAGGCCCATCCCGTCCGGAAAGATAACACCGGCCACAGCGCTTCTTATAGCCGTCCCGTTTTTTGTCGCGGGGGGGGCTTTGAGTCTGTTTCTCAATTACAGATACATCATTTGTCTCGCGACTTATTTTCTGCTTAATATTATATACACGCTCTGGGGCAAGCACGTGATTATTCTCGACGTTCTCTTTATCGCTTCGGGATTTGTCCTTCGGGTCATCGCCGGTTCGCTCGCCATCGAGGTCGTTCCCTCCAACTGGATGATGATGACCACTTTTTTTCTTTCATTGTTCCTCGGTTTCGGCAAGCGGCGGAACGAGTATATAAAACTCGATCGGGAAAAGGGATCTCACCGGAAAGTCCTCAATTTTTACGACGAGACCCTGCTCAATCACCTCATTTTCTCGAGTTGTGCGATTGCAATTATCTCCTATGCCATGTATACGATTTCTCCCTCGGTTACCGAGAAATTTCACAATGGTGATTTTCTGATATTTACCATTCCCTTTGTCACCTTCGTTCTTTTCCGGTATGTGTTCATTATCTGGAAACGGGATGAGGGAGACCCTACGGAGGTCGTATTGCAGGACATCGGTATTATTATTTCGGGCCTGCTGTGGCTTCTGCTTTCTATCGGTCTGATCTATCTGCCGTTTCGAATTCTATAGAGGAAAGGAGCAATCCCGGTTATGCAGTACCTTGTCGTGTTTGCGAGTATCGCTTTGGGCGCCGTGGGACAGCTTTTTCTCAAACTCGCCGCTATTCAGTCACAGACCGCAGAAAACGCGGGTTTTACGGATTATTATATCAATCTTTTAAAAACCCCGTATACCTATATCGGCGCGTTCTCGTACGGGCTTAGTTTTCTCGTCTGGATGCTGCTGTTGAAAAAATACGATCTCAGTTTTTTACGGCCCCTTGTCGGTATCGGCTATATTTTGACCTCGATCCTGGCATGGGTAGTCCTCAAGGAAAGGATTACCGTTGTCCGGTGGGTCGGGATCGCCCTCATCGTGGCCGGTGTATACCTGATCGGTATATCCGCGAGGCAGCAGGTCTGAGTATATCCGCGGACAATGAACCATCATGAGGATTATCCGTGACTTTTTCTGTTTTTTTAACGTGAGAGCGTCATGTATTACCTCCCCTTGCTTGTTTTTTTTCTGAAATATATTATTATTAGATTATGGATGTTGTCGATATCAGGAATCCGGTGACAAAGAAAAATGTCACCCAGGGGACGGTACTGCTTCTGCAGGGGGAACGCCAGAAGGCGGTCAATCTCCTCCATTCCGGTCTGGCCGAACTGCTCTGTTCGAATGTCGAGGTGAACGGACTCAAACCCGATGAGATTATCGGAAAAAGCAGGCGGGTCGGTCTTCTTAAAGGCGAATCGATATATGGCATACCGGAGGGATCGGGCGATACACCGTACAGGAAATCGGTACGCGCGTTGACTGACTGCGTCATTTCCGTCATTCCCTCCGGGGGTAATGATTTTTTCGGCGAACTCGAGGGTAAAGCCGCCCTTAGTCTCCAGGTTCTCAGATCGATCGTCAGCCGCATTACCTTTACCGATTTTCTTCTCACCGGCTCCAAATCCCTCTGGAGCAGTCTCAACAAGGTCGCGGACGGTATCGCGCTTTCCGTCAATCTTTCCCCGCCGGGCCGGCAGGAGAATCCCGTATCGGAGAGGGCGGGGAGTTCCCTGTCGGACTATGCTTCCCATGTGAAAAAACGCTACGCAAGCAAGGGCCTCCAGCCTTCCATGGAATGGGATCCGAATGTCCTGAGCGCCTCAGCCGATCTCGGGACGGTGGATGAAAGTGAGAAGATACGGATCGACACGATCATCGATTACCCGCAATTTCTTTTTTTCAAGCGGCTTCTGGCTTTTCCGGACGGCCTGCTCGCTCCGATTTTGAAGAAAGACAAGGAAGTATTACGGTATCTCCATCAATTTTTAAGCGGCGCGCTTTTCCGGGCGGTCGGAGAATATGAGCGGATTTCAAATACGATCTACAAACTTATCCATACGCTTTTTTCCGCCAATGGATGGCTGGCCCAGGCGCTCAAGGCGCAAGGGCTTCATAATCAGAAGGCGCTTCGATTTAATCACTATCTGGGCAAGTACAGCCTCAAGTTTCGCAAGGATATCCTCCAGCTTTTCGGCATGGATCTGAAAACCGCCTTTCCCGTCTATACGAATCTGGAGTCGTTCAGCAGGATCGATGCCGGAACGATCGAGGCAAAAAAGCAGGAAACGGTTCGCGGGGCGGGTATCCAGGCGACAGAGTCGCCTGAAATCTCGGGAAGCGCGTTCTCGAAGTATACCAATCTTTTGGCGAGAATCCTTCAGTTCGCGGAAATGGGGGATTCCTTCAATGCGGATTTTGTCGGCAACCTCAGAAGCTTCAAGAAATTCGAGAACAAATTCGAGAATGTACCGAAACTCAATTCACTGAAACGAAGGATCGCGACCGCCTACTGGCGTTTATATGAAAAATGCATTCTCAAGGTGATTACGGGGGATCTCAAGAAATTCATACCCGGAATCATGCTTCATTTCGGCGTACTGGATGAAACATTGGTCAGCAAAACCCACCTTCACGTGGTGGATCAGGCGTTCATGAAGAATCTCCATACCGACGCGACGATCCCGGTCATGACGCTTCCTTATTTTCTGGAAAAGATATACAAGGAGCACGCGAATCCTTCCCTCACTGAAATGGGTGAATCATTCAAGGACCTTCTCAAAAAACAGGAGAAAATACCGAAAAAGAAACTCGAGGAAGAATATCGTGACGCTCCGGAGGACAAGATACGATTCGAAATCCGGAAAGTCATTTCTTCCGCATACAGGATGGTTTTCGGTTCGGTCGCGACGGCCTTTCCCATTCTCTGTTCGAACGCGATTCTGGGCCCTCCCGGCAAGCTTTTTCTCGAAGCCGAACAATGGGTGCAAATCATCAACAACCTGCGGCAGCGTGATTTTTCGATGTTTTACAGGGAGGTCGTGATACATCACAAATACGGAAGCGATATTATAAAGAAGGAAGTTATTCCGAACTTCGTTATGTATCCTGTTTACGGAACGAAAATGCTCATGTGGCAGGAACTCGACGGACCAAAGCGTGATTCGATGGGGAGGCTTTTTCTTCCCGTTCTGTTCAATGGCGACAAATACAAGAGTCTGCTCGCGGTGATCGGGCATTTCCGGTGGGAGTTGCATCGGCTGATAGCGGGTGCGAACTGGATGAATCCCGTCGAAGGCGGGCTCACCGGCGCGTATTACGATTACATCAATTTCTACAAAAAGAACCCCAATCTTACACCGGAAGCAAAACTACGCGTCAAGGAGTTCGTGAAAAAGACACGATCGGACAAGGACAGATTCACCCGGGATTATATGTCCTGGGTGATTTACGAGTTCGACGGTATACCCAAACACAATCCCGTCTCCCGGGAAATTTTTTATAAATTCTGTCCGTTCAAAAAGAATGACAGAGACAGACTGAGTCAGCGGCCGGTTTTCCTGGGTATCGAGATGAAATACCAGAATATCATAAAGCGGCAGATGCTAAAGATCGAGAGCAGGATAAGAAAGTATGAAAAGGCCGGTGAACCGGTTCCGACTGACCTCATCCGTTATATGGAATTCCTGCACATGTAGCGAAGAAATTGAATCGGACGGGTATTTTATCGCCGGACATCGATGAAGCGTCCGGCGGACGAATCGATTTTAAAAAAGGCCCGGAAGTATTTCTGAAAGGATCTGTTTCGGGGATTCCTTCCCGTAAAGGCAGGCGTAGATGACCGCGGATACAATAATCTTTTTTACATATCCCCTTGTTTCTTTATAAGGAATTAATTCAATAAAAAAATCGTCGGTAAAGCCGCGGTAGGTCTTTTCCCAGCTTCTTAACCTTCCCATGCCGGCATTGTAGGCGATCAGTGTTTTCGGAAGGCTTTCGATCAATCGATATAGCCTGGCAAAATAGTATGAACCCAAAGAAATATTCGTTTCGGGATCATAGAGGTCATACTCCTCGAGCCGCATCCACCCGGCCAGGTCCGATGCGGTTTCGGGCATCAGCTGACTCAGCCCGACAGCGCCCGCCGACGAAACGATCGCGGGATCGAAGGCGCTTTCTTCCCTGACAAGTGCATAAAGCAGATGTGTTCTGATTTCCCGTTTCTCCGCATGTGCATCGATGAAGGTAGCGAATGCGCGAGGATACAGATATCGCATTTCTTCCCCGGTGAGTATGTAATTCTTCTTGTATGCGTAATACGCGGCAACAAGGAGGGCTTCACGGTCACACCCCTGTTCGGAAAGCATCCGTGAGGCGTGCAGTAACAGGTTTTTACCGAGTTCTTCCTTGTTTTCCGATATCATCTCGTATCCTTCAAGCGGCAGGCCGTATTCGAAAAATCCGGAAATTACCGCTTCAATACCGGAAAATGATTCGGGCCGAATTTGCTTGTTCTTCCCATGTAAGCTCCTGAAGAATCTCGGGGTTTCACCGGTTAATGCGGATGCGAGAAATCCGGAATATTCCATGCCCCCGACGGAAGCGGCTTTTTTCAGCAACCGGTTGATTTCTTTTGTACGGTCAACCCCCTCGACCGTCAGATAGCCCAGGGAAAGGATTCTCGCCCTGAGAAGGCTCAACTGTGAATCGATTTCATCGGAGATATGGTCTTTGAGAACATCGTGAAGCGCAAAGATCGTTTTCCATTTTTTCAGTGAAACGAGTTCCGCGATTTCTTTCTCGAGCACATCGTCGAAATATGAAGGGTCACGCCAATGCGGGGCATACCGCCCGGCGGCTTCGATAAATGAATCCGGCGATAGCTCCTGAATACAGTCAAGGAGAAACCAGACCGCCCGCTCTTTCTGGTCGTCGTTTTTCGACCTGTGGTCGTCGTTTTTCGACCTGTCGATGACCTTGCCGAGATATTTGACGGCGAGTGAATATTGTTCGTTTTTACGGTAACACCGTCCGGCCATCTCGAACGCATCGAGGGCGCTTTTTCCGGAAAGATCAGCCGACAGGGAGGAAAGCAGTTTCGCGCCGCGGCCCGCTTCGTCGAGAGAAAGATAGGTGAGGCCAAGGGTTTTTATCATCGCCCTTGTCCGTAAGTCCGGCCTTTCAATGCTTTTTACATATGCTTCGATAACAGGCAGCGCCAGCGCCTTTATTTCATCACTGTCGTCGAGACATAGTGAGTTCTTTGCCGCCATATAGCGTTTCATGTCCTCGTCGAACGCGTTATATAGCACTTTCTCGCCGATAATGTAATCGTAGGCGCGTTTGATGATTTCGGCGTCACCGATTTCAAGAAAAAGCCTGATGATGTCGTCTTTCCATCCGTCCGTATTAAGCCTGCTCGAGGAAACGGCCTTGAAGAGAAGAAGTTCCGGATCATCCTGAAAAGAAGGTTCTTCTTCGTGAAAATAAGTTTCGAGTGATTTCACCACCTCTTCATCCTTTTTTTGCCGGTAGAGCGCCTCGATTAATATCCGCTTACCTTCTTTTCCCCTTTTTGACTCACCGTATTTTTTTATAAAGGTTTTTGCGTATTTTTCGCAGGCAGGGTAATTTTTATCATTCAAAAGGTGCCTGAGCAGCGGAAGCCACGATTCCTCTCTGAAAATTTTTTTTTCTTTTTCACAACTTATAAGAAGCATCTGCAGTGCGTACGCTCTGAAACCCGCTTTGAGAAAAATGTAATAAAAATAATACGCAGCTCCGGGCCCCAGCCTCGTTACCTCTCCCAGATTGGAGCTTTTAATCGTTGCTTCTTTTAAAAATGAGTAATCCGATTTTTGTATCTGCTTCCGCAGCCGGTCTGAGGGGATATTCCAGATCGACGAAGGCGAACAGCTGCCTGCCGTCAATATAATTGCGAGAATAAAAAAAGCCGCCGGCCTTTTCATTAATGATAATAATCCATTCATGAAGATATTTCCTTGAATACGGTATGTCGACTGAGTTATTCTTCCGGAATAAATATTGTCCGGCCCGCGTAGATGAGGTCCGGATCCGTTATTTTGTTTGGTTTGTGGCGATATATTCTGTAATATTGAAAGGGATCCCGGTAATACGTTGCCGCGAGATCCCATAGTGTGTCACCCCATTTCAGTTTATAATAGATACCTCCTGAAACGGTATTTGCGGGCTCTTCCTCGTCTTTTTCTATTTCTTCCGCCACACCGGTTTCCGTTTCCTTCCCGGTGACGGTCGTTTCACTGGCGTCGCTTTCACGTACCGACGTCGTCGTCTCTTTTTTTATATCCCCGGTAGATCCGGTATTTATAGGATGGGTAGGGAAAAACCGGTTGACCGCCCAAAAGATAAGAACCGACAATCCCGCAATTAAAAGAAGGCCTAAAAAAACAAAGAGTATTGCCATGAGGGGATTGGATTTTTTCTTTTTCAGATGCGTTTTACGCCTGTCCTCGGCTTCGATCGGATATGTTTCGCCCGCGATCGATTCCTCTTCATCCGCCTGGGGCGGTTCCTCTTCCTCTTCGAAATCTTTAGTTGTTTCGACATCTTCACCGATTTCGAATTCCGGCATATCGTAGGTACGCTCTTCGTCCAGCGATTCAAGAACGACTGAAAGCGATTGTTTGTCGTCGGATGCCAGATTTCGCGCTTCGGCACTCAGTTTGTTGTTTTCATCCAGCCCGATAATGACCTCGATTTCCGGTATCCGTTTGGGTTTCAGTTCGATATTTTCAATGACGAGGCTTCCGATGTATTCCGATGTCGCTATATCTTTTTCCTTGCCGCGATAAAAATCGATCTGCATGCTTTCCTGATTGTCCCTCACTGTCGACAGTACCAGGCGTTTTTTTCCTAAAAAACCTTCTTCAAGAACGGGGTAGAAAGAACCGTCAGCCAGCTTTATACCAATTATATGATTACTCAAAGCACCTCCCCATACATAGAATTAATTTAAATCGTAACGCTCTCTTTGAAGTTTGTCAACGATTTTCTTGAAGCTTTCTTGCGTCATTTTAAAACATTTCATGGCTTTTTCGATTTTTACCTGCCGTATTCGCCCTCCGTTTTTGTGTCATTCGTCCGCAACAGCCGGTATTATGAAGGTTTCCGGTGATTAGCGGTAAATGCAGCATTATTTTTATTGACTTTTCTTCCCGGTAATTTGATAATAAAACTATGGAGTATACTATCTGGATAATCGTGGGCATCGTCCTCTTTGCCATTGTTTTTCTTTTCAGCTTTTTTTTCAGAAGGGAAATGTCGACAACCAAAAACAAACCAAAGCGCATTCGTGAAAAGGACAGAAATAAAATACTGAAAATAGCGAACAAAAAGCTTTCCGTCAATCCCCGTGATCCTGATGCGATACTTGCCCTTGCGGAACTTCATTTCAAGGAAGAGTCCTGGGAAAAGGCATATAAAAATTACAGTATTTTGCTCGATCTCTGTCCCCTTCATCCGCACCTTAACGAGTTCGATATCAGTCTTTATCACGGCCTTTCCGCGCTGAAACTCAAGAATTATGAAGAAGCCTACAAAGCACTTGTGGTTGCGAGAAATCTTAATACGGGTGATTTTCAGGTCAACTACCATCTCGGTTATCTCGAATATCTCAGAAAAAATTACGAAAAAGCCGTCGTTCTTTTTTCTCATGCGAATGAGAAACAACCCGAGCACATACAGACAATCCGCCTTCTCGGTCTCGGGCTGCACCGAATTAAAAAATACGATGAAGCGGTCGGGTTCCTGGAAAAGGCGACGGAATATGAACCTGACGATAAGGAATCGCTTTTCGCACTGGCGCAGTGCTATTATGAGTTGAAAAGCAAGGAAAAAGCCTTGCTTATTTTTTCACATCTGAGAACGGACTCGAAGGTAGGATCGAACGCCGCGCTCATGTCCGGGACGATCAATCTCAATCAGAAGCAGTATAATAAAGCGGTTATGGATTTTGAAATAGGATTGCGTCACGAGGAAATAGCGCCTGAAATAAAAGTGGAACTCATGTACCGGCTTGCGGCGGCGTATGTGAAACTACAGCAGATCGAACGGGCTTTGAATCTCCTTCGCGAAATTATAAAGATGAAGCCCGGATATAAGGACGTCATCGATCAGATCGGGATTTATCAGGAGTTGAATTCCAACAAAAATCTTCAGGTTTTCCTGATTGCACCGACATCGGAATTCGTCACGCTTTGCAGAAAGATCACCATCGATTTTTTTTCGAACTCGAGGGTCAAAATACTCGACATTACCATCGTAAAAAGCCAGTATACCGATATCCTTACCGAAATTAATACGAAAAAATGGGAGGATCTGGTTCTTTTCAGGTTCATACGTTCGAGCGGCACAGTCGGGGAACTTATTTTGAGGGAATTGTATTCACGAAGCAAGGAATTGCGCGCCGGAAGGGCTTTTTGCATTCACGCGGGGGATTTTTCGGAAGGGGCCAAGCAGTTCGTTGAAGCGAGACTCATCGATCTTATCGATAAAGACTCCCTCATCAGTCTTTTTAATCGGATTTCATTTAAAACCGGCCCCCCGGCGAGCTAAGAATAAACATTCCCTAAAATTGAGGCGGTGCTTGTGTGTCCGTGCCTCCGACGATCAAAAGGTGCCTTTCCTCCTCGAGAAAGGGTACACGGATGGGTTCGATCCTGCCGGAAAGCCCATACGAGCGGATTATCGCGAGTTCCAGCGCCGTCTTGTCGAGTTTTCCTTTGTAGGCGATGATTTTCCCTCCGGGTTCGAGTTTTTCCGTTATATGTCCGATCTCTTTCTCGAGAGAGGTAAATGCCCGGAAGGTGATGATATCAAATTTATTCTTTGTCTGCCTGTAATCTCCCTCGAACACAGTTACATTCGATAAAGGAAGCAGCGCGCGGATGTTATTGAGGAAAGACGCGCGCAGGTTGTTTCTTTCCGCCAGGGTAAAAGAGCAGGAAGAAAGAAAAAGGGAAAGAGGGATACCCGGAAATCCGGCGCCCGAACCGATATCGAGGACGGTCGTATCACTTTGAGTGTTTGAAAAAAACGGCAGACCGGCAAGGGAGTCGAGGATATGTCTGACGACAAGGTCATCCCCCGTTGCCTTGACGAGATTGAAGTTTTTGTTCCACCGTTCGATTTCACGGATGAACAAGGAAAGCGATAGTATATCGGCTTCCTGATAGCCGAGTTCGAGTTCGGTGAGTCCGCTTTCAAGGAGTTGTTTCACTGGTATCCATCCTTACATCGAAAATCATTGCGTGTGCCGGTTTGCCGGCGTGAGAAAACGGCTTCCGTAGTACATTGTCTCCGGAAGAAGTTACGCTTCCGTAAGTGTATCGGTCCCCCGTTGCGCGCCGGTTTTTTTAAGTGTCCCCGATTTTTTGAGATAAAAGAGCAGTATCGTGATATCGGAATAACGGACACCTGAAATTCGTGAAGCCTGCCCGACTGATACGGGCCGGACCGCAATGAATTTTTCACGGGCTTCCTTAGAGAGTCCCGTTATCGATTCAAAATCAAAATCAGGGGGAATTTTCATGGATTCCATTTTCTGAAAACGTTTCACCTGTTCTTCCTGGCGTTTGATATACCCCTCATATTTGACATCGAGTTCCGTATGAACGAGAATTCCTTCATCGTGGTGCGACAGTGCCTGTTCTATCTCTTTCAGGTCATTCATATGTATCGCCGGATCCCTGAGTAAGGCTTCCAGATTCTTCCCCAGATGTTTTTCGAATGACGGGGTTTTTGCAATATCTTCCTCCCGAATACGCCGCTTGCGGAGGAGTTCCTTTACCTCTTCCAGATGTTTCAGTTTCAACTGCAGGTTGTCATATGCTTCCCTGCTTTTCAATCCAATTGTATATCCCTTTTCCAGAAGCCGTATGTCCGCCGTATCATGCCGGAGAGAAAGTCTGTATTCCGCGCGGGATGTGAAAAGCCGGTACGGCTCGTCCGTCCCGAGTGTGACCAGATCATCGATAAGCACCCCGATATAGGCTTCCGAACGGGACAGAATCAACGGTTCCTTGTTTTCCATCGACAGGAAGGCGTTGATTCCCGCGACAAGCCCCTGGGCGGCAGCCTCTTCATAGCCAGATGTTCCGTTCGTTTGTCCGGCGATAAAAAGCCCTTTTATTCGTTTTGTCTGGAGAGAAGGATAAAGCTGCTGCGGATTGAGGTAGTCGTACTCGACCGCATAACCGGGCCTCATGATAACGAGATGTTCGAAACCGGGTACTGTCCGTAAAAACTCTTCCTGTACCGTTTCCGGGAGAGAAGATGAAATCCCGTTCAGATACATTTCTTCCGTGTCGAGGCCTTCGGGTTCGACAAAGATCTGGTGCCGGCTGCGATCGGGAAACCGCATCACCTTGTCCTCGATCGACGGACAGTAACGGGGGCCGACGCCCCTTATTTTCCCGGAGAAAAGTGGGGAGAGGTGGATGTTTTTTCGAATTATTTCGTGGGTTTTTTCCGTTGTATACGTAATGTAACAGGGGACATCGGGCCTTGTAATCGACTCATTTGAAAATGAGAAGGGCTGTATGCGGGTATCGCCGGCCTGCCCGCTCATTTTTTTATAATCGAGGGAGTCGCGAAGCACCCGCGCGGGCGTCCCTGTTTTAAGCCGTCCGACTGAAAATCCCTTTTCCTGGAGTGCGCCGCCGAGTCCGATTGCGGCGGGTTCTCCTAATCTTCCCGAAGAACATGAGAAACTCCCGATATAGATGACGCCCTCCATGAATGTGCCTGTTGTGAGAACAACGGCTTTTGCGGTAAACCTCCGTCCCCGTTCCGTCACCACCCCCCGTATCGTTCTTCCGGCCGAATCGGTGAGGAGATCCGTCACCGTATCCTGGAAGATCTCAAGATGCTTTTGCCGCTCCAGTGTCCTTTTGGCCAGCAGGCTGTATGAGGCTTTGTCCGCCTGTGCCCGGGGCGCCTGAACCGCCGGCCCCTTACTTTTATTGAGCATTCTAAACTGGATCATGGTCGCGTCGATAAGCCGGGCGATCTCGCCGCCAAGGGCGTCGATCTCTCTTACCAGATTTCCCTTTGCCAGACCGCCGATCGCCGGATTGCAGGACATTTTTCCGATACAATCGAGGTTCTGGGTAATGAGAAGGGTTTCTTTTTCAAGACGGGCGAGGGCCAGGGATGCCTCTATGCCCGCGTGTCCGCCGCCGATGACAATCGCATCAAAATCCATTGTTATTTCCCGACACAAAAATGAGAGAACATCTCGGATAACACATCGTCCGATGTCACTTCACCGGTAATGGTTCCGAGTGATTCGATCGAATCCTGAAGACAGATTGCAAGAACGTCGAGCGGCAGCCCGTCCGAAAGCCCCTTTTCAAAGTCTCCGAGTGATGTGAGACATTTCTCGAGACATTCTTTCTGTCGTATAGAATCTATCACAGGTTCCCCCGTCATCTCCGGCGATGTACCGATCACGGTTTTAACAACCAGTTCGTTCAATTCGTCAAGCCCGTTACCGGTTTTAGCGCTGAACGGGATGAACCCGGGCGGGCAGGGGACGGAGGTCACGTCCGTTTTATTCCAGATAACGATGGTGTGGGTCTTTTTTTGATATGCTTCAATAAATCGTCCGGATTGTCCGGTCATTCCACAGCCCGCGTCGATGACATAGAGAAGGACATGGGCGTTTTCAATCAATCTGTCGGTCCGCCTGATTCCCTCGATTTCGACGGGATTATCCGTATCGCGTAATCCCGCAGTATCGTAAAGACGAACGGGTATTCCTTCGATAGAAATGACTCCCTCGATATAATCACGGGTTGTTCCGTGAATATCGGAAACGATCGCCCTGTCTTCACGAAGTAGTAAATTGAAAAGCGTGGATTTTCCTGCATTTGTGCTTCCCGCGATCACCATACTGATTCCATCCTGGATTATTTTCCCGGTCGCGTAGGTTGCAAGGATTTTCTTGCATTGATTAGCTATTTTTTCAACCGCTTTTTTCAGGTTACTATCGGCTTCGATTTCTTCATCAGGATAATCGATCTGTACTTCGATAGCGGCCAGAAGCGTGACACATTCCTTCTTGATTTCGTCGATCCGGTTTCGTATGCTTCCGGAAAGCCGGTTGAGGGCGAATGCGCGCGCTTTATCCGTTTGGGCCCGTATGATTTCGTTCACCGCTTCCGCCTGCGTCAGATCCATTTTTTTGTTGAGGAATGCACGAAGGGTGAATTCCCCCGGCCCCGCCTTGCGAAAGCCATGCTGTGTAAGAAGCATGATGATTCGCTGAATGATCGGGATGCTGCCGTGGCAGTACAATTCAACACCGTCCTCCCCCGTGTAACTTGAAGGTCCCCGGAAGACCGCAGCAAGTATTTCATCGATTTTTTCCAATGTGGAAGGATCAATGATGCAGCCGTGATGAAGGGCATGGCTTGAGGCGTTCGTAAGGTCACGTGTTCCCTTGAAGAGTGGTGCGAGGCGTGCAATGGAATCGGTACCTGAAGTCCGGATAACGGCAATGGCACTCTCTCCCGATGGCGAGGCTAATGCGACAATAGGATCTTCCGTCGAATAGGCTATCATGGTATGGTAAAAGATACATTCTTTTTTTATTGTGTGCAAGTGGAGATCTGAGCGGGGAGATTAATGAAGCCGCCCGATCGATCGTCCAGCCGGACATTTCGGTTCCGGCTGGGGATAGGATGAAGCGGGAAAACGGGGGACGGAGGTGATAAGAAATTTGAAAAAGCCCGGCATTGACAGTATCATATTTAACCTGTAAAAAGATATAAAGGCTTTTATTAGGACCGGTTGCCATTATAAAGAAAATAAAATCTTTGCAAGGAGATAATATGGAGCTCAAAACCGGAGATTTACATAAAGCTGCGGCGCAGTCCAATATCGATGACGTTGTCCGGCTTATCGGCCGGGGTGACGATGTCAATGCCGTCGACCTGAACGGCCATACGCCCCTGCACCTCTGTTCGGGCAATAATGGTATTCCCGTCGCACAGGCATTGCTTGATGCCGGGGCTAATATCGAGGCATTTTATGTCGATAAAAAACTGAATATCGGAACGCCTCTTCTCGAGGCGGCGTCTTCAGGAGATTCGGCGATGGCAGCATTTTTACTCGCAAAAGGGGCGGATGTGGAAGCGAAAAACCTGCTCCACCGGTCTCCGCTGGATATAACGTGTTACAGCGACAGGGGCGATCTGCAAACAGTCAAAGTCCTTCTCGAAGCGGGCGCGGATTGTGAATCCGTAAACAAGGAAGGTGAAACGCCGCTTTATTCGGCTTTGAGAAGCGGTAAAATCGACATCGCAGAGTATCTTATCTCAAAAGGCGCAAACATCCTTTTTAAAAAGCAAACAGGGCGGAATATTCTTTTCTGTCTTGCCGCCGCACTTCCACGTTATTGTTTTGATGCGGATATTGAAATCGACTCGGAAGGCGGTTTTGATACACGCATTAATTTTTTGGCGAACAATGGGATGAGTATCAGTATTGCGTATCAGGGCGACGGCATAGCGGATGAGTATATCAAGGACGGAGTGATCGGGGATGAGAAGGCGAAAGCGGAAGTGATCGAGCATTGTATTCCGTATCTTAATAAAAAAAAGGAATATATGCGTCTGGCCGGTTATTGTATTGAAAAGGGTGTCGATATAAGTGATACCGATCTCGAAACGGGCACGACCCTCCTCATGCTCGCCTGCGATGTCAACTGTCCCGTTGAGTTTATCGAACTGCTCGTCGACCGCGGCATCGATATATCCGCGAAGGATTCCTGGGGACTCACCGCCCTCCATTATGTCTGCAGGCAGGATAACATTTCGGTTCTGGAACTTCTTCTTGCGCATGGTGCCGATACGGACATAGCGGATGATATGGGATTTACTCCGCTTCATGAGGCGGCTGAACATAATAATTGCGAGGCGGTCAGGCTGCTTCTTGAAAACGGAGCGGATACATCAAAGGCGTTGACACAGGATTATGAAGTGTATAAGCAAGGATTCACCCCTTTGGATATCGCCAGCATAAAAGGCCATGAAGAATGCGCGTCTCTCCTGAAAGAAGGCCGATAGCGGTATTTCTATAGGACATATCTCCGATATTATCTGTTGAAAATTAAATTTTAAATCAGTGTTTCGCCTGCTGTACCGGTCACTGCAGTGTGATATAATTAGTTTCAAGGAATAATAATAAATCGGCAATAAAACAAAACAGGAGGATACGTACAAATGGAAAAAACAGTTTTAATAAAAAGAATGCTATTTTGTCTGCTGTTTATCTTGGTTATCGGCGGTTTTTCACTCTTTGCCCAATCCAATCCCGGACTCGGCAATGTCAATGACGACAATACCGTCAATATTTTAGATGCGCTTTTGATCGCACAGTATAGTGTCGGTCTTTCACCTGCAAATTTCAACACCACTGTGGCCGATGTCAATGGTGACGGCTCCATTACCATTGTCGACGCGCTCCTTGTCGCCCGGTTCTATGTGGGGCTTATTACGGAATTCCCGGTTCAGAATGTCACCGGGGAGGTGGAAATCGTCGCATCAGAACTATCCCGCAATACCTCCCCGAGCCTCCAGGAAAATGAACTGGCTCAGGCTGTCGACGGAATCAACGGCTTTGGATTCGATTGTTTTCATGTGATAAGGGAATCGGCGGAGGAAGCGTCGAATAATATATTTTATTCACCTGTCAGTATCTCATATGCTTTTGCCATGTGCTATGCCGGTGCCCGTGGGAGTACCGAATCGGAAATCGAACGGGTACTTCATTTTACCCTTCAGGGAGAACGCCTTCACAACGCCTACAATTCACTCGATCTCACCCTTACGAGCGAACAGGAAAATCCCGTCTCTGCAATGGGTGAAGATCTCAAACTTCATATCGTCAACAGTATCTGGGGACAGAAGGATTACTATTTTTATCCGGATTATCTCGATATCCTGGCCTACCATTACGGAGCGGGGATGAATACAGTCGATTTTTTCAATAACGCCGAGCAGTGCAGGCTTCTCATCAACCAGTGGGTAAGCGATCAGACCGCGGGGAAGATCAAGGATCTTCTTCCGGGCGGCTCCGTTACTCCCCTTACGAGGCTGGTGTTGACGAATGCCATCTATTTCAAGGCAGTCTGGTATTATCCCTTTGATGAAGATAATACGTATGACCAGACGTTTCATCTGCTTTCGGGAACCACAAAAGACGTCCCCATGATGCATCAGACCGTCAGTACCGTCTACTGCGACGTCCCGGGGCAATACCAGGCGGTGAAACTCAACTACCAGGGGACGAAGAAAAACTCGATGATTATCATTCTACCGGAAGAAGGAAGTTATACTTCCGTTGAAAGCGATCTCACCTATGACTCGTTCGGTGAGATTGTCGGTCAAATGACGGGCCACAAAGTGATATTGACCCTTCCGAAGTTTACCTGCCGTTGGGGTTCCTCGATAACGACCATGCTCATGGCACTTGGGATGACGGAATCATTTGACGCGACGTCGGCTGATTTTTCGGGGATTACGAATGAAGAAAAGCTTTTTATTTCCGATGTCATCCATAAGGCATATGTCGGAGTCGATGAAAATGGAACGGAAGCGGCCGCAGCGACGGCGATTGTATTGGCCGGCAGTTCGCCGAATCCTCCGACACCGCCTCCCGCGGTAACCATGACAATCGACAGGCCCTTTATTTTCTTCATTTATAATGAAAATACGGGGACGATTCTTTTTATGGGAAGGGTGATGGATCCGTAACAGGTGATAAATACGGGGAATGGAAGGATTTGTTGAATGTCTTCCGAAGAAAAATAAAGCCGCCGGCATCCGAAAATTGGATGCCGGCGGCTTTTTTTATCGTGAAAATACGGCACAACAGGATCTACGGAAACTACTCGATCTGGCCGATCTTTATTTTTGCCCCTGTTCCCTTCGGTTTGCCGACGATTCCCGTTTGCTCGTCATTCAAATTGATAATTTCGATATTGACCTTGATAAAGCCGGCGGACAGGGCTTTCCAGTGAATGGTCAGAAGATGGAGGTTTTGATTGGGTCCCTTCCCGTTTATATCATAACCCCCGACGTAAATTTTACCGGGATCTATTGTGTTGACCGCAGCCAGATAACCGTCCCGTCCCGCTTCAACGCCCTCCGTTCCTTTTGCGATATCGATTCCGATCATTTCAGGCGGATAGGTTATCAAAAACGCATATGCGGCCAGCCGCTGTTTCCCCGTATTGACGCGAATTGCGTGTGAAAACGTATCATCCACTTTGACTTCCGTTTCTTCGGGATCAAACCGGACGATGCCGGCGGAACCCTGATCTACGGTCCCGGTCGAGACACATCCCGGAAGAAAACAGACAATGATTACCGCACATATGCAGTAATACTTAAAATATCCTTTATTTATCATTTTGGTATATCCTCCATAAATTATATATCCTAAAATATTTCATTATCCGAATAATTCATTACCTATTCGTTCCCTGCGTCATTTTTTTTTCGGACGGCAGGGCGGCTTACATCTCGGAAACTTCGGCATCGTCGACATAAAAGTTGACGCCGGGCGGTGCGTCTTCGACATACATGACGAGTTCCTGCAGTTCGCCGCTGATGCTGCACATATAGCTTCCCCCGATTTTCGTCCATTCGGTGTTTGTCGCTTTTCCGGCCCCGATATTCGTATATTCGGCTCCGTTTCCGTCCACCTTTTTAACGGTAAGCTTGAGCATGGAGGATTTCGCGTTATCGAGTTGCGCCCATACTGATAACTTGTATTCCCCCCCGTCTTTCATTATGGAACTCAAATCAAGGGCGGGACCGTTCCATGGTTCGGTTCTGTCTGTAATATAGCCGCTGAAATCCCCGGACCGTACCTTGTCCGACGATACGGTCAGGACGCAGGACGGACCGAAGTTGAACCAGCCCTCCGTCCCCACTTCGAATCCGGGATTTGCCGCAAGGTTGGCTGCCGCCGATCCACCCTCGATATCGGTGAGAGAGGAAATAAGGCCCAATGCAAACCGGGCGATATACGACGAATCTTCCTCGTCGATTTCTCCGTTCCCGTTTATATCACCCGCTTCCTCGTTAATGGCCTTCTTGCCGACCCCGCCCGCTTCTCTGGCAACGAGAAGGGCGTCCACCATATCGGTAACACCGTCTTCATTGACATCCCCTTTTGTCGCACCGGACGACGCATCCGATGCGATCAGGCTGTACAAGGAAAAAAACAAGATCACCATACTCACCAACGTCAATGTTGTTTTCTTTACCATTTTCTCCCCCTTATGTATTTTGGCTTACGAATGATACCATTCGATTTTATAGTAAACATATATAACAAGGGCAATAAACCGGTTGATTTTTACCCTCATGTCAACTATACTTTTTATACGCTGTATTTTATAAAAAATCAAGGAGTCAATATCATGAGTGACAGTAATGATTTCGGTAGTGGCGGCGGAAACGATACGTCCCATTCAAAATATAACGGTGACGGCGACTTTCGCGACGAGACCGATCTTTCAGGCATGGATGTGGCATCTGCGAGGGAGTATGTCATGGCATATATTACGACCCTGAAACAGACACAACAGAAAATGAAGGAAACGGCGGCGGAACTTGAATTATGGCAGCAGCGGGTTTCCTTCGCGGCGGAGAGGGGCCGCCCGGATTTGCGAAGCGCTGCGGATATGAAAGTGAAAGAGATCTCGGATAGCCTGGAAAGACTACGGACGGAAGAATATGATCTTGCCGCAAAGACGAAAACACTCATCGAGAACCTGAAAAAACTGAAGGCCGGATTTGTCCCTTCCGTCGATGCCGAACAGCTTCAGGCCGAACTCGATATGATTACCGGGGAAAGAGACGAGGTGGCGGAAAAATTCAGGGAAGAGGATGCATTGAACGAACTTGAAAAATTAAAGCAGAAAATGAAAGATTCCGAATCGACTTAGGTTCGAGACCACAAACGCACAATCTCATCGGGGACCGGCGGCTGCACATCCTTATATAACGCCGGGGTGTGTCACCCGGATTCCCGATAGCGATCCCCCCTTTGTTTTGAGGGGGGTTTTTTTATCTCAGTTTGTTCTTAATTTCTTTGCCGATTTCTTCACCGAGTCTCCTGAATCCGTCCGACTGGGCCGTTTTTTCATCCGAGCCCATTGCGTTTACCGTTTTCACCACGGTAAGGAGAATTTCCCCGGACTCAAGATCGACAACCTGGATGGTGGCGGAACATTTTGCAAATGTTTTTCCGCTTTTTTCAGAGAAACTCAACACACGCGCCGTCCCGAAAACAGCACGCTTCACCTGGGATGCGTACTTGTTCGAGAGTATGGCGATAATATCGTAATCGCTTTTATCTTTGAGATCGCCCGGATTAAGGTTCAGAAGCCGTATTTTGAATCGTTCGTCGGTCAGTGTTCCCAACAGTGATGAAGCGGTTTCCGTTTTTTTCACAGCTTCGGCATCGACGTCGATATCCAGAATAACGATTCCCGTATCGATGTTTTTTGCGTTCGATTCAACCGCGAACGCGAATGTCGCTTTTTTGGAAATGATAAGGCTGTCGAGACCGTCGACCATTTCGCTGAATTCGGACGGTGTGTCCCAGAGGGGTTCCATGTACGAATCGAAATCAAGGGACATTTTTACATCGGCGGCTCCGACGAAATCGGGGATCGGGTGTTCGAACGAACAGATGCCGTTTTCATCGGTTTTCATTTTCTGTGATTTGTATCTGGTTTTACCCGCATTATTGATTTCCGTGTACCCCACATCGAGAACCACATCCGGAATGCCGGGCGAATCTTCGGACGCACCGGAGGTGACCTTGAGCATAAAGGGTTCAGGAAGACTCTGGCCCGCGAGGCCGGTGATGTTGTCGTTGAGCTTGATGAGGTTTATCTTTTCGACAGCCGATTTTGCCTTGTTGATATTCCGTTCAAACTTGATTTCGGCGTTTTCCACTTTCGAGGATGCCGCTGCCCCGGCCGCTTCCATGAATTTGATCGCGGCCTCGTAATATTTTCCGCTTCCGGCGAGCCGTTCGCCTTCCGCTTCCGGTCCCGAGATGGCTTCGTATTGTTCCTCGAATATCTTTCGAATCCGTTCCCGCTCCTTTTCCAGCTCTATCTTGTTGTATGCGGCAAGGATATACATGGTGAGCTTGCCGTCTTTTTCATGCGGAAGTTTTTCCTTGATCTCGAAACCCGTGACTCTCGCGCTTCCTTTAACCTTTACCGTCTGTCTGATATCGGACTCAAAATCGTCGAGGGAAGCAACGGCGGTCGAGGTGGTATCCGATGTTACCTGTACGCCGATGTACATGATGATCTGATCCATGAGATCCCGGATCGCATTGTCTTCGGCCGCAGAAATATCTCCCGTTTCACTCGAACCGGAGCCGATGAAGTACTTGTTTTTCGCATCGTCTTTCGGGGGATTGAAGAACCAGTCCGGGGCCGATTTGGCGGCCGTCTTTCCCGCATTCTCCTTTGACGGCGAAGAGCTGACACAACCTGCGAGGACGATAAACAGGCATATGACAATTCCAAAAACAGCCGTAAAAGTACATTTTGTCATTTTTTTTACCTCCTCAAAAAAAATGTACCCGGGAACCGCGTCCCCGGGTACTCTTCGTTTTATTTCGAATTTTTTCAGTCCAGAGAATCTCCCCAGGCTTCCATGACCCTGTCTTTCGCGCTTTTCTCTTCTTCCGTCTCCGGTTTCGCTCCATCATAAGCACGTTTTACCGCATCACTCAAAGATTTTTTCGGGATCGTGAAGAGAAAGAGGTAACGGTATTCCTCATGATCGACATTGCCGTCCTGATCGAAATAGCGTTTCCGCACCCAGAACTTTTCCTCTTCCCTGAAGCCCGAGAACTCGCCCTGTGACACGTTCTTTACCACCTGCTCCATGTAGGTTTCGATAAAATCCTTGTCTCCGGCCGCGGCGCCGACGAACTTCGACTGTACCTTGGTTTTGATGAAACTCGCGAGGGCATCGGCAGCGGAGAACTCTCTCGCCCACATCTCGATTCCTTCACGCGACTGGCCCGAATGGTCCTCGATAAAGACATAATAGCCGTCGTATTTCGGCATGGCTTCGAGTTCGGATGAGGTCATATCCACCCATTCCGGCACTTCACCGCCGAAATCACTTGTCTTGTGTTCGATAATCTGGGGCGGCGGCGGCGGGGCGGGTGTCGGTTTTGACGTGGAGCCGCCCTTGTCATCGGTGCCCTTTGCTTTTGTGCTTGTACAACCGAGCACGGCAAAAACCAATGCCGCGACGATCAAAACATGTAATATTTTGTTCATTTGTAATCCTCCTCTATCATGGTGATACATGGAAAAATGATCGTGAGGGCACAACCGCGATGATGCCGGATACCGTTGAACGCGACAATTTTCTTTCGAAAACCGCCTCAGGCATTCATCCCGATAACCCCCTCTATCTTGAGAGGCAACGCCTCCTATAATCCTGAATTAAAGGTAATCGTTTTACCCCGTGCGAGCACCGCGTACATTTCCTCCAGTTCGGAAATGGTTTCCGATGCGTCGTAAAACACGTTTTTGAGATCCTCGATGTCGCCGATAAAATAGACCGCGTACTTGAACTCGTCTTCCGTCTGATAAAGCAGATCGTACGATTTGATATCGTCACCGATTTTTTTCCAGAGTTTGCTCATAATCCTGTCGTTCGGCGGCTGCTGTATGACGATTTCATATCTGATACCGAGTTTCTTTATTTTGTCCATCATATTCTTGTTGATCTGTTCGAAGAGCTGCGGCATTATCTTCGAGTAGACGACGGCCTGGATCGAGGATAGCCGGGCCGCCTCCTCCGATACCTTGCTGAAGGACGCGTTGGTCCCGTGCTGGTTATAGGCGACCGACCCGACAAGCTCACCGGTCGACGCCTCGTATGCCTTCATCTGGACATTCGCCGTACCGTAGTATTTCCCGCCCGCCTCCGATCTGCCTTCGGTTTTTCCGTCGAACTCGATATAGACATCGGCATTCAGCTGCTGCGCGATCCACTGGATGATCGATATGGACCCCCCGGTCTCTTCTTCATAGACCATGATATTGTCCTCTTTCAGTTTTTCCGCTGTCGCGAAGTCGATCGCGGTTCTTCCGTTCGAGATGAGATAATCGTTGGCGAGGGTGATCGCGCCCTTGATATAGTAGGGATCCTCGGTCACCCCTTCTGCGAAAAAGACCAGGAAGGTCATTTTGTCGACGTACCGCTTGATATATTTTTCCTCTTCGCGGGTGAGTTCGCCGTATACTTCCTCATCCGTCACCTCACCCTCGTCCTCTTCATCTGCCTCACCTTCATCCTCATCGTCGCCTATCGCGATGACCGATTCTTCGGAGGCCTTTACCCCTTCAATGATGCCGTGGGCTTTCAGGGTGCCGGTGAGTTTCGCCAGATTGACCATGTACAGCGCTTCATAGACATACTCATCGTCCACCTTGTCCTTGCGGGTGCGTTCGATCATTTCAGCGAAATCACCCACATTGCGGGAATTGTAAATGATCTCTTCGAGTTTTCCCTTGTTGTCGGATTCCTTTTTCGCACCGATGATCTCGATGACCCCCTGTTTGACCGCTTCCGCTTTTGAAAGGCGCATCGCCTCGCCCAGCGATTCGCTTTTTCCCCCACCCGAATACTCTTTCTCTTCCGGCAGGGCGGGAAGCTTCGCCTCCGTACCCGTTTTCTCCTTTCCGGAAGCCTTTCTGGAAGAGGGCGGCTGTGAAACGCAAGACAGGGCTAAGACGAGAATGCCCGTCAACGCGATAATATATGCCGTTCGTTTGATCATTAATTGCCTCCCTTATAATTTAAAGACGACCCCGCAGCCGAGAAGAACCCCGCCGTAGTCGTTGAAAAAACTCGGGTAAATGGGAAACATATGCTGGTACCCCGCCTCTAACGTGAACTTCGCGTCCCGGGAAAAGAGATAATTGATGCCCAGCATGGCCTTGAATCCCAGGTGACTCAGGAATTTGTCGTCTTCATCCCCTTCTTCCCACGGATAGTAAAATCCAAGACCGCCCGCGATTGTCGGCGATATCTGCAGCCGGCCCATATAGAGATTGAACTCCGCCCCGATAAAGACATTGCCGGGAAAACCGTACAACAATGTTATCAGTTCGACGACCTCGTTTTTCGACAGTTTCGCGAACGGTATTTCAAAAAAGACGAGTGGTTTTACCGCGTACAATCCCAGACTCCATGTCGCCTTGAACCCGAGGACGAAGCTGAGCGGCAGATCTTCTTCCGTACTCTTGCTGAGGACATCCCAAAGCACGTGGCCGTACACCATGATATCCCCGCCGACACGGGGCACTTCAAGGAGCTGGTCGTTTTCCTCCGGCCGCCCGTAAAGGACAGTGGCCTCTGAGACCTCCTCGGACACGGATCTGACCAGGATGAGACCGGCGTGGCGTTCGCGTTCGAGACCGGACTTTAATTCTTCTTTCTTGACGATTTCAAACTCGAAGCCGGGCAGAATCCCCATATTCTTTCCCTTTTCGATCGTCACTCCCCCGGAATACACCTCGAGAACGCCGGTTTTGAGGGTGAAAATCGAAACACTCTTGATTTCAAAAGCGAGATTCAGAGGGATTCCCTCGATCGCGTCCTGAATAGCACTCTTTCTGTTTTTATCGCTTCCGTTCGAGGATACGGACGGTTTCGCTATCACCTGCATTGTACTCGCGTCGAGGATCGAATAAGAAGTTTTGATTTCGACCTCGTATTCTTTCAATTCACCGTTGTCCTTTTCCTTCCTGATGACATTGAAATAGGTAACTTCGGGGAGAATGACGATAAAGGATGAAATAAGCTGCTGGAAGTCCGCTTCGGTGAAAATAACACGGCCGTATGATACTTCTTCGGGAATTTCCACGTTCTGCTCCTTGAACTCCCGTATGCTATTGATGAATGACTGCAGATCGCTGTCTGCATCGAAGCGTTTGCGGACTTCGAGAACGTTGAACCGGCCGAGATTGATGAAGACGCTTCGTATTTCGGAATCGATGCTTCCGAGCACGTCATCGGGGATGTCCCACGCATAATAACTCAGATTAAAAATCGAAATATCCTGTTTTTCCGATACTTCCTGGGCATGGGTAAAAGAGAGAGTGAAACATATAAATATTAAAAGAAAACCGATATATTTTCCTTTCCTCATTTAACTGCCTCCTTGTGTTGTGTTTCACTACATAAGTATATGAGCCGGTAACCATTTTTCAAATTATTTTGGCGTAAAATCGGTAAAAAAAATCAGCATTGCCACTCAATGTATCCCACTTCATCCCGGATTTCCATAAATTTAACAATATTCAAAGAGAAAAAAAATACTTTGTCCCCAATATTTTATCAAAAGTTCATATCGGCGGATGCGGCCGGCTTCTTGACCATCCGGGGATTTTTTCATAGATTGTTTTCTTGTATAAAAAAGGAAAGAGAGGTTGCCATGACGGCCGGATTCATTCTCATTCTCTACCTTGTTCTTTTTGGCCTTCAATACATCTGGGAGACCGCGCTTTTATTGCTTAATATGAATCATGTCCGAAAACACAGCACCTCCGTCCCCGGGTTTGTCGATGCAATCGTCACCCCGGAGGAATACCGTAAATCCGTCGATTATACGTTGACGAGGTCCCGGTTCGCCCTTTTCTCCGAGACGGCATCGTCCGGCTTTCTTCTCGCGATTATTATTTCCGGCAGCCTGGGCGTCGTCGAGACGTGGCTCAAGGGATTGCACATCGAACCGTATACCCACGGTGTTCTTTTTATCATTATAGTCGCTTTAGCATTCAGGCTGTTCGGACTCCCTTTTTCTCTCTACGGACAGTTCGTTATCGAAGAACGATTCGGCTTTAACAGAATGACGAAAAAACTATTCTTTCTCGATATGCTCAAAGGCCTTTTTGTGTCACTCGTCATCTTTGTACCCCTGATCTACCTTCTCTTTTTTTTCATGGACAGGGCGGGGGATTTCTGGTGGATCGCGGCTTTCGCCGCCTTTACCATAATCCAGTTCGTTCTCACCCTCATCTATCCGGCGGTCATCGCCCCCTTGTTCAACAAGTTCACGCCCCTTCCGGAAGGCCGGCTCCGGGACAGGATATTCGAACTCGCGGAGAAACTGGATTTCAGGACAAGCGGAATTTTTATGATGGACGGAAGCAAGCGTTCCGCCCACAGCAATGCCTATTTTACCGGCATGGGTAAGGTAAAACGGATCGTCCTTTTCGACACCCTTATCGAGAGTATGGGGGAGGATGAACTCCTTTCCGTACTCGGGCACGAAATAGGGCACGAGAAACTCCGGCATACCATAAAAACACTTTTTCTCTCCCTTGCCGGGAGCCTGCTCGGTTTCTGGATCATCAGCCTTCTTCTCAATTTCGCGCCCTTTTTCCAGGCGTTCGGGCTCGAGGGACCCAGCTACCACACGGTTTTAGTACTGCTGATCTTCTGTTCGGGACCCTTTACCTTTTTCCTCACGCCGCTCGGTTCCCTCCTGTCAAGGAAATACGAATATGAGGCGGACCGGTTTGCCGTCAACGCGACCGGGAATCCGGGGCCGTTCAAGAACGCCCTCCTCACCCTGCACAGGGAAAACCTGAGCAATCTTACCCCTCACCCCCTCTACAGTTTCTATCACTATTCCCACCCTACGTTGCTCGAACGTATCAGGGCGATCGACGCCTTTGCAGAAAAAGAGGGTATCGGAGCGGTTCGACCTTCATGATTATTACACCGATGTATCAGAAAAAGGAGGATATGTATCCATGATGAAAAAACTCACCGGCAAATGGGCGCTTGTCACCGGTTCGAGCCGGGGCATCGGCCGACAGATAGCCGTCGGACTCGGGCGGCTCGGCTGCAACGTGTATGTGCACGGAAGAAAAATCGAGCATACCGAAGCGACCGTTTCGCAGCTTGAGACACTCGGCGTCGAGACAACCGCCGTTGCCGCCGAACTCTCTTCAGAAGACGAGATCGCGGCATTGACGGATGCGATCATCAAAAAAACCGGGGGGGTGGATATCCTCTACAACAACGCGGCGGTGATGAGTGCGTGGGGTGCGGTATGGGAGATTCCGGAAGAGGAGTGGAAGCGGGTATTCCGGATCAACCTTTACGCGGTTGTCCGCCTCTGCAATGTCTTTGCCCCGATCATGAAAAAACGCGGCTACGGAAGGATCGTCAACCTCACTTCCGGGATCAAGGACCAGCCGGAACTCGCCCCCTACAGCGTCAGCAAGGCCGCGGTCGACAAGTATTCGAAGGATATCGCCTTTGAATTGAAAGACGACAATGTCCTCGTCAACCTTCTCGACCCCGGCTGGCTCAGGACCGATCTCGGCGGGCCGGACGCGTGGTTCGATGTCGAGACCGTCCTTCCCGGCGCCCTCGTTCCCGCGCTTCTCGAAGACAACGGCCCCACGGGCGAACTCTTTCAGGCCCAGCGGTACAAGTACCTGGCATCGTGAGGGGGCGTCCCGGATGAGGAATCATATAGCGGAAGTGAAAGCCGCATTACCATTGCCGGTCGACCCTGTAGAAGTCGTATCCTTCAGGACTCACCGCCATAAACCACACATCTCCCGAAGGAGCAATGGCGACCTTTGCGCCGGAGGCGGGATAGTCGTTTCTCTGCGGAATATCGTTTTCAAGCTTACCGTATTGAAATGCATCGACGAGTTCGCCGAGGTTATCGATGACGACGATTATCTGGTTTTTCATGCCGTTTATCGAAGCTTTTTCCGCCGCCGTCCAGTAACTGTGGTTGGCATCATCATAGCCTGCAAAAAGAAGATAATAGCCGTCAAGATCGATTGATACTTCCTGTTTTACCTTTTCTTCGTTTATATCCTGGCCTTGAAGCCGCACCCCCCTGATTTTTTGGTAATATTCATTATGCTTCCTGAAGCAGGTCGAATAAAACCTGTTCCCGACAATCAGGTGTTTACCGTCGTTTTTAAGCACCTCTATCTCGTCACGGACAGGTTCCGGTAATTCTACGCCGTTTATGATTTTGTCATTTTGAGAATTTTTGCTTTCTGATAAGCTTTGTAACTTTTCTATTATATTTATTCCTTTTTCCTTTAAACCTTTTTCATTATAATAATCAATTTCATGATGGTCGTTATAATAAAATATAGCTTTATCGAGAATGAAAAGATTTTTGTAACTCCTGATCTGTTTTGGTAATGAATAAGATCTGATAGTAAAAATCTCTTCTCCTATATTATTTATTTTTCTAAGACCAAGATAGTCGTTCAGATAAATTATGTTTTCTTCATCATCTATTGATATATATTCCGCCCAGTGCGCTTCACCTTTTATTTTCTCGTAAATTATTTTTAAGAATATCATTTCATTAGTAAAAATATTGATTCTCTTATTTACCGGATCGGGTACATATATAAAATTCCTGCTACTCACAGTAAATGTAAGTGGTGTCACAGGTCCCTCGGGTAGTTTATCGAATCCGATTTCATTCTCTTTATTTCCATAGTTAATCGTTTTAACATTCATTATTTGGTAATTATTTAAATTTTCGCTGTAAAGTAGATTTATATTGAAAATAAGCAAAATTAGACATAAATAACGCATAATAGTATACTCCTTATTTACTCGATAATAAGTCTTCGTGGTTTATAAGTGCTTCCTATATCACTCCAGTCTTGATCATTTCTTACTCTCCATCTGGATTGAGAAGATGTCGAATGAATTATAGAAACTCTTTGCAAAATATTTGCCCCCAAATCCCTCGAACCGTCGGGAAAATCAACGGCAAGCACGATCGCAACATGCCCCTTCTTGACGATAATGTCACCAGGTACGATCAGACTTCTCACTGAATCCGCTATCTCCCAGGTATAATCCGGATTGACGAGGTGGCCGGTCCCTTCCTTCTCCACTTTATTGTTGTCGTCGATATCGACGATTTTATAGTTCGTCCCCGAAAGCAGCGCGCACCTGCTGACGAATCCCGAACAGTCGGTCCCCGAGCTTGCCGCAGCAAGCCGCCAGTTGTAATTCTTGTCGTATGCGCTGTTTTCGTCGAGTACGCCCCCGTCCGGGTCGACAGGATTGCCTTCAGCGTCACGGAAGACCAGCATCGCCTGTGATTCGTCGCCGAACGCCGCGTAGGTCGTCAGTTGCGGAACACTGTGGGAGCCCGAAACCGGTTTGTAATAGTCGACATTATCGCTTGTCACGACCTCGAACGCGGGGAAGGTATAGCCGTACCATTCAGTGACGTTTTCACTCAACCCCTCAACAGTCGTGACTTCCGTATTGAACATATCCACACTGTCCCAGCATCCCCAGCCGTATGCGACGGCATTGCCGACTTCACAATTATCGTTAAAACGGATCCATTTCCTTATCGGGATTTGGGCTGCACCATTCCAGTCGGAAAGACCCGTCGGGCTGCCGCCTTCATCAATTGTCTCATCGACGTACATATTCGCCGCGTCCAAAAGCCGTTTGTCATACACCGCCATAAAATCCCCGTCACCTACAGTATCCGAAAATTCGGGATAATTGGTCAACCCGAACCGCAAAAGAAGATCGTCTCCGGGAAGGGCCCTGCCCGAACCGGATACTACCCTTATACAGAACGTTGTCGTGGTCCCTTCCGGCGTTTCACAGGAAAGATAGCCGTCCGAGGCGATTGACAGACTGTAACTTACCCCGAGCGTCACGTATACGTACCGTTCTTCACTCTGACGTGACGTGTCGAGTTCGAATCCGACGATATCGTAGTACACGCCGCCGCCGTAACACGCAGAAACGATGTACATACAGTCACCCCTGTTCGTCATGATGTTTTTGGGGTTTTCCTCGCCTGCGTTATAGTATGGATCGAGGGGCGTCAGCATATTGACCGCCTGATAGGTATCGGAAAACCTGTAATTGCTGCCGTTTTCATCCGTACCGGTGATTTTCACTTTCAGGTTCTCGAGTCTTTCTCCCGTATGCGGTATCCACCGGTTTGCCGTCCCCAAAACCGTACCAAACTCGATATCGCAGTTCAATGACGCAAGCATCACCTCCGGCGTCGGGCTTGGGGTGACAACCCGGGTTGGTGCCGGTGTTCCCGTATCATCAGGCGTCGGATCCGGTGTCGGTATTTCCTTTACTTCCACCGTGCCGTCTGTACCGGTAAGCAGCCCGATCTGATAATTATCAGGATCATCAAGGTAAAACGGTGTGTTTTCGATAATACACATTCCGGCACCGATTGCCTGCCAGTACAATGTAAGGACATGAAGATTCGTTCCGGGCCCCGTACCCGTCGTATTTCTTCCTTCGATCTCAATACTGCTCGTATCGAGCCATACATTATCGAAAAACCCGGAACTCCCCGCGGCAACGCCGTCCGTCCCCCGTGATGTATCGATCCTGATTATGGACTTGTCGAACCAGACATCAATATCGAAATAAGCGAGCCGACGGTCGCCGCTGTTGACGTGAATTTCCGTCTGAAAATAGTCTCCCACATTAACGACAGTCTGTGACGGTGACGTCCATACCTCTCCGGCTCCCGGAACAGGGGTGGGGGCCTGTGTCGTAACCGTCGTCGGTTCAATGGTCGGTTCCGCAGTAGGGACGGGGGTAGGTGCGGGCGTCGGGGTCTGGGTCGGGACGGTTGTCGGACAAGGAAACTCATAGATGACCCCCACATAATATTGTGCGATGAGGAGTGCATCTATGATACTGATTACATTGTTACAATCGACATCCGCTGAGGTTTTGTCGAAATTCGATACCGGTTCGCCGACATAATATTGTGTTGTTACCAATGCGTCGACAATGTCGATTTTATTGTAATTGTTGGCATCGCCGAGTGCTCCCGCGTTGAGGTTCACAGATATTACAATAAGAAAAAAAGCGAATGAATATATTTTATGTAATATTTTTACAACCTTTTTTATTTTTAAATATGTTTCTATCTGGCTTTTTATATTTTTTCAAGCCAATAATATAATATTTTCTGATTGAAATTAGTGTGTATGGCAGAGCGTGAGGTACCATTATTTTTATATTATGCTCAGGAATTGATTAATATAATTTGTTTTGTGGGCGTTTAACCCGGATTTCACAAGTACAAGAGTTCAAATTGTAATGATTGGTATCTGGTTATTCGAGAGAACCTTACATCTTTAAGCCGGGTTTTAGCGCTTTTCTCATAAAGCAATGTGGTTTTTTGCATTTAATATAATTGTTTATATTGAAACAATGTAGTGGTAATTAAAGACTAAATGTGAAAAAACCGCATTAATATGTTAGCAACAGGTATACCCCTCTTTGTGATTTTTTTTACCTCTAAAAATCAAAGCAGCGGGCATTTTTTAAGCGTTATATACTGTATAAGAATAATTATTCGAGGAGCGTCATATGATAGAATCCGATCAGCATGAGTTCCATTTCATTATTACGAATATAATGAGAGAGAAGCTGCTTGCCTTTTCTTTATTCGGTTCAAGGTGTTCGTTATCCGGCGTCATTGTCGGGATATTGTCCTGTATCGATCCTTTGATTATAAAGGAACATATTTGGGGAAGGCAACGAATGAGCCGTTATCGAGTGGTATCGGAGGATCCCGATGAAAGCCGGGTACATGTGCACGCTTATTTCCCTGAGGATATGTATCGGAAGATCAAGCTCCTGCATGCCGATTTGAATTGCTTTAGCATCGCACAGTTGGTGAGGGGGTTGCTGGAGTTGTTTTTGGCGATGGTGGAGAGGTATGGGAATAGGGTGTTTGAAGAATTCGAAAAAAGATTCAAGCAGTGGAGTAATGAGGAGAAAAGATTACAGCAATCCCCACGGAGAAAATTACGACAATTGTATATGATAATCCAGCATCTACCGGGACAAAATGGATTGATTTCTCTCTATCCTCCTCGTTATTCGCCATTTTGGATACTCCGGCTTTAAAAACCCCCTCTGATAATTATCTATTCTAAATTCCTCTATCAACTTCGGAAAGAAAAGAATATCCGACAGCTTCGACGTAATAGACAAAGCACCGGATATTTTTTTGTCCAGTCCGCATTAATAAAAAACAGGTCACCTGTTGAGTTTTTCATATATGTACGCTGCATGCCGGTAAAGAAAAGAAACGCGTATCGAAAAAACCGGTCTTTACGGCTGCCGTTCGACCGCTTTTTTCTTCAGCACCATTTTCCGTATGATATAAACCTGTGCTGCCACTGCGGCAAGAATCAGCAGGATGATCCCGATAATGAGGATCACGGGGAAGGGTTTTTTGAGGGGCGAGCCGTCGTAGTTCTGGGTGTACGGATCCCATAGTCTGAGTTCGCCGGTGACAGGATCGATGTCCCCACGGTCGATCGCGAGGGTGACGTCGGAGGGGGTGGGTTCCGGTTTTCCGGCACCGGGATCGCCGTTACCGTCTTCGTCACGGCCGAGCGGAAAGGAATGAGTGGCGGCGATGTCGTAGGAACCCTTTTCTTCACCTTTGTCCTGTCTCCCCGTTTTATTGCCGTCGTCTTTTTTGACGAGTTCGTCGTACACGTTTCTTTGCGAGGAGTGCATGTGTTTGGTGGAAACGACGCTTTCCTCGTCGTCGTAAAGATCGGT
Source organism: Spirochaetales bacterium (assembly GCA_016930085.1). Taxonomy (NCBI): domain Bacteria; kingdom Pseudomonadati; phylum Spirochaetota; class Spirochaetia; order Spirochaetales; species Spirochaetales bacterium. Next base: position 11,296 of record JAFGHO010000117.1, on the reverse strand, counting down.
TCCCGTGTCGTAATAAAAAGACTCCCTGTCGCCGTCTGAGAATTCCGCCGTATCGCCGGATGCGGTTTCTTCATCCTCCGCCCCGACGTTCTCGCCGTCTTCGTCATCGATCACGGATTCGCCGCCGGTCAGTTCGATGGTCAGGGTGACCGAGGCTTCCGACCAGTATCCGTCCCACGTGATCGCCTTGGCTTTGACATTGAAGGATCCGTTTGTGATCGACGTCCATGAGGTGGTATAGGGTTCGGTTTCGTCGACCGCCAAAAAGGTACCGTTCACGTAAAACTCCATCCTGAGCTGTGGGATGAAATCGTCTTTCACGGCCGCGGTGATTTCGATCTGCTCACCGACGGAGAAAATGGAGTAGTCTTCCGGTGATGTGATGATAACCTCGGGGGCATTGAAGGAGTTGAGGAGGGCGAGGTTTTTGATCTCGTATTCGTCGAGCGCGCTGCTGTAGAGGTAGACCTCGTCGATGATCCCCTTGAAGTAATTACCCGGGTACTGGCAGAAAACGGGGAGTGCGCCGATGGTGAACGTGAACTCGGAGTTGCCGTAACTGCTGCACGGCTGGCTGATCGTTCTGACCGGTTTCCCGTCGATGTACAGGATGAATTGTTCCCCGGTTCCCACGGTGGCAAGGTGGTGCCATTCTTCGACCGGAAAGCGATACGGGGTGCCGGTATAGATATTGGCGGCGGTCCACGTGGTGAAAAGGTTTTCCCCGCTCGAGGACCCGTCTGATTTGTTGATCGAAAAAATCAGGGCGTGGTCCTGGCCCAAAACGGCGCTCCGATCGTGGAGGTCGGACGGTTTTACCCACGCCGCCGCGGTAAAGGCGGCAAGTCCATTGAAAAGCCCCTTGTTCGTCTCTACAATCGCGTGGCCGTTGAACCTGATCGCGCTTCCGCTTATCCCCTTTGTCCATGCGGCGCCGTTTTTCAGATCACCGTGGTTTTCGTTTCCCGACCTGTCGTAAGCTTTGTCGCCCGTTTCTTCGTCGAACGACCAGTAGCCGAGCAGGTCCTGGCCTTCCTGGACGACGGTAACGGTTATCGACGCGCTCGCCTCGCCCCCGGCATTGTCCACCGCCTTTGCCGTGATGGTATAGTCCCCCGGAGGGACGCCGGCCCACGTAAAATAATAGGGCGCTTCGTAAAGCGGCGGGCCGACATGGTCTTCGTTCGCCGTCACTTCCACGAATTCGATTTCACCGTCGCGGTCGCTCGCCTCGATTTTTATTTCAATGGTCGCGGGGCCCTGAATTTTCGATTTGTTCGCGGGCTCCATAATCCGGACGGACGGCGGTATGTTGTCGTTTTTTTTCGCGAGTATACGGATCTCGTCCGCACTCAGGGCGCAGCTGTAGAGGTAGACGTCGTCGATCCAGCCTTTGAAATAATTGCCGGCCGGGTCGAAAATGCCGCCGCCACCGATATTGAAGGTCGATGAGGAACTCCCGTAGGTGGAGCAGGGGGTCGGTGCCGACGGGTCCTGCATTACCCCGTCGTAAAAAACCCTGAGCACGCTTCCGTCCGCGGTGAGGGCGATATGGTGCCAGGTATTGAGTCCGAAGGGGTAGGGGGGTTCGAGGTTTCCGCAGTTGTAGGTGAACACCTGCATAAGCGATTCCTGAAAAAAACCGAATCCCAGAACACCGTACTGTCCCCAGAGTCCGGAACGGTTTCCGAATTCCAGCGGTTTTACCCACCCCGCGATCGTGAACTGGGGCTGGGAATCGAGCAGGGGCGTCATCACCTTGACCGCCGCGTTGCCGTCGAAATAATAGCAGTTGCCATTGATTCCCGCTTCGACGCGGTTGATATTGAACAGGACTCCGGGAAAATTGTTTCCCGACGAATCTTCCGCCCGGTTCCCGACGGCTGAGTCGAAGGTCCAGTGCGCGATCAGGCATGATTCGCTTGTGACGAGTATTTCGATGGAATGGTCTCCCTGGAATCCCGTGTCATCGATCGCCCTGACCGTGACATGATGTGAGCCCGGTTTGAGTTCAAATCCCGGACAGACCAGCTTGTATGTATCCGGATCGATCTCTTCCGGTTCGCTGTCTTTGATCATCCCGTCGACAAGGAGGACGGTCGAATTGATGTTACCGTCGGGATCCGTTACGGTCGCGATAACGGCAAGTTCGGCTAACGGGCTTTTAAAGGTCGCATTGTTTTCCGGCTGGGTGATCGTGATAACCGGGACGCTACCGCTTTCGTTGGAGACGTTGACGGTGATCTGGGCCAGGCCGGTGTTTCCGGAGTTGTCGGTCGCACGGACGATGATCGATTGCTCGCCGGTTCCGTACGGGCGCCATGTATAGGAGAAATTTGTGCCGACGGGGAGGGCATAGTCGATGCCGTTGAGTGAAATAACGAGTGAGGTAATCGAGCCGTCCAGGTCGCGGGCCGTGCCGGTAATGGTGACATCCTGCCCGGAACGGAGCACCGCTCCGTCGAGAGGGCTCGTTATTTGGACTATGGGTGCATTGACGGCGGGGACAACGGGATTGACATAGGTTTCGTAGAACCTGAACCAGTCGACCCTGACCGTGGAGGTGCCGCCGATAAAATAGAGGAAGAGGTCGTGTTTTCCCGTTATCCGGGTCACGGGGATGTTTTCCTGTCTGTATTTTTTTTCACCGCCTGTTCCCCTGAGCGCGATGCTGCCTATTTCGGTTCCGGTCGGGCCGTCCAGTCTCAGGCTGATCGATCTCCCCGAGTTTTCGCCCGCCGTGGTATTGCACGAATACCGGATTTCGAAGTTCTTGCACTGTTCGTCAAAAAAGAGTGAATTGTAGCCTGCGTAATCCGACTGGGATTGCGAACGGATTGTTGTCACCCTCCCCGCGGCACCGGAAATTGCGTTGTACCGTTCCGCTTCGATGAGATCGCGCGCGTAACGGTGTGGGAAATCCTTCGGTATACCAAGGGCATCCTGATCGATATCCGTAAAATCTATCCGGAAGGCGGGTGAGGTGGTTTCAAGCGAGTAATTGTGCGACCCTTCATCGATAAAGAGGGGATTCATATCGAATACGGAGGACTGATCGTAGTGCTGCTGCCATGTTGAAAGGCTGTTTCTTTCATACGGAGTTCTGACTTCATAACCGCCGTACGGATGATAATAGAGATTCTCATCCGATGTCATGACATATTCATGCCAGCTTTCGAAATAATGGATAAACGTCCCCCCCGGAGTACTTGCGATATTGTTCGTAATGGTGAGGTTCCGCCCGTCGTATCTGGTATTGTCGTAGACGAAGTCGTGGGTGGGATCGTTGTCGGCGATGATGTTGTTGCTGATCGTGCAATCGTTTCCTGCGATATAGAGAGGCCTGCCCCGGCGTTCACTCGTTTTGATGCTGTGAAGGATATTGTTTACCACGGATACTTCCTCCGAAGGAGAGGCGATGCTTATCCCGGCCGCGAAACCGCCGATGTTGCCGGAATAGATATCATGGACGATGTTGTTGTCAAAGATGTTTCCCGTGCCCGCGTTTCCCGTGTAAATGCCGCTTCCCGTGGCATTCAGTCCGGTTCGCGAAATATCGTTCTTCCTTATTATATTGTTCCTTGCGTGAAGAAACGAATATTTGTTTGTGTTCGTTACCGTCGTCCCGTATACCGATAAGCCGATTATATTTTCGGGGCCGTCGATATGGACGCCTGATCCGCTTGTGCTGTAAATAGTATTGCTTTCGATGATGTTGCTTCCGCTCTGAATAATCCGTATTCCCACTCCCGTGCTTCTGTGTGTACCCGTTGCCGTTATATAACAGCTTTTGACACTGGTTTCCTTGTTCACGTCAGAGGCCGCCGCACTCGCAAAGCCGCCCTCGCCAGGAAGATGGCCTCGGAGGGTTATCCCGTTCCGTCCGCTCCCGTCGATTCTACAGTTTTCGATCGTATTGCGATAGGCATAGTCGCAGACAAAGACACCCGTAACCCCGGCGCCCAGAATTCTGCATTCACGAATCGTTATCCGGGATGTATTCCTCATGTGGATGAGGCCGGTTTCGTCTCCATAGCTGTCGAGTTCCAGGTCGGAGTATGTCGTGCCGATAAAGGAAAGCCCGCTGAAAATGATGTTTTCAACCCTGTTTATCGTGCTTTCACCCGCGAACTCGATAATACGCAGCACCTGCGGTATTGTGATCTGCTGCTCGTCGATGGGTGTATAGCGGGGATTGTAATAAAGGTATCCTTGCGTCCCGTCATAATAAAACTCACCCGGCGTATCAAGGGAGGAGACCATCTGGGTCAATGCGTACCCATAGGGATTGTCGACCCGGATTCCCGCCCTCCCGTTTTCGAACAGGGCGACCGCGGTGATGGTTCCGACATAAGCCCGGTAAACAATCGATGCATAAGCCTGCCAGTCCGACTGATTTACGGTAATTCCTCCGGCGACAAGCGGTCTCGAGCCCGCAATATTCCGATAGGTAATGGAATAACCGCTTTTCCCGGAATCCGCCGGGGTAAATTGGACGGTATCGGTAACGGGATACGTTCCTGCCGAAAGATAGACGACGATGTCTTCAGACATTCCCCCTGAAATATAGGTTTGAATCGCCCTGCGGGCGCCGTCTATGGTTTTGAATGCGTTTCCTGAAGATAATCCGGTGTTGGAGTCGTTTCCCGACGGGGAAATATAATAATCTCTGGTAAAACCCGGGATTGAAACGAGAAATAAACAAAAAACTATCAGAAATACGGCTTTCCTATCCATTTTACTTTCTTTTTTACTATTAATGTATCACCATTACTGCCAAAAGTCAAATATCGTCTTCTATTCCCTGTGGTATAATCTATCATTATTATTGAAGATTGTTCAAGCCCGATACATGAATACATGCCTGTCGGTATTGCTATATTTATAGCTTCCATAGTATCATCATATTTTTATACTTTGTCGTGAAAACGAATAAGGATATGCCATGAAAAAGGTTTATGTAGCCATGAGCGCGGATATCATCCATCCGGGACATCTCAATATCATCGATATTGCCAGAAAACTCGGGCGTGTCATTGTCGGCCTTTTGACCGACAAGGCGATCGCCTCATACAAACGTCTTCCCTATCTGCAGTACGGACAACGTGAAACGATTATTAAAAACATCAAAGGCGTGGAAGAAGTCGTTCCGCAGGAAACCCGTGATTATACGGAAAACCTGAGAAGGATAAAGCCCGATTATGTCGTTCACGGAGACGACTGGCAGGTCGGCGTGCAGAAAGATGTGAGAGAAAAGGTGATCGAGACGCTGAAAGAGTGGGGGGGGGAACTGGTCGAAACCTCGTATACCCCCGGTTTTTCTTCCGGAGCGATGAATCTGGGGCTTCTCGAAATCGCGACAACCCCGGAAATCCGGCGAAAGCGGCTTAAACGGCTTATCAATGCCAAACCCATTGTCCGGATCCTCGAAGCCCATAACGGTATATCGGGTCTTATCGCGGAACACACGAAAGTCGACGAGAATCAAGGCGAGGAGGAGTTCGACGGCATCTGGATCAGCAGCCTTACCGATTCGACGGCAAAAGGCAAACCGGATATCGAACTCGTGGATCTGACCTCCCGTCTCAACACGGTCAATGATATACTCGATGTGACGACAAAGCCCCTCATCATCGACGGCGATACGGGTGGGAAACCCGAACATTTTTCTTTTATCGTTCGTGCCTACGAACGCCTCGGGGTGTCCGCGATTATCATCGAAGACAAAATCGGTCTTAAAAAAAATTCTCTTTTCGGAACAGAGGTCGCCCAGACACAGGATTCGATCGAAAACTTTTCCAGTAAAATCACGATCGGTAAAAAGGCGCGCATCACGGATGATTTCATGATTGTCGCCAGAATTGAAAGCCTTATTCTCGAAGCCGGCATGGATGACGCGGTCATCCGGGCAAAGGCATACATCGAAGCGGGGGCGGACGGCATCATGATTCACAGTAAAAACGGATCGCCGGATGAAATTCTCGAGTTCGCACGGGCTTTTTCCCGTTTCACGGAAAAGGTTCCGCTTTTTGTCGTCCCTACAACCTTTAATACAATTACCGAGAACGAACTTGCCGCTGCGGGTATCAGTGTGGTGATCTACGCGAATCATCTCCTTCGAAGCGCCTATAAAGCCATGAAAGGAACGGCGGAGAAAATTCTCATGTATCACCGAGGTCTTGAAGCGGAGGATATGTGTATCCCGATCAGGGAGATTCTGGAGCTTATACCGGGAGGAAAATAAATGATAAACGCCTGCGATTTTTATCGCCTTCTCAAGGAAGCGGGGATCGATTTTTACACAGGGGTTCCGGATTCGACCCTGAAGGATTTCTGCGCATATGTGACTGATACGGTACCGCCGGACCGACATATCATCACGGCGAACGAGGGGGGAGCGGTCGCGCTTGCTTCCGGGCATTACCTTGGAACCGGGAAGGCGGCGATGGTCTATATGCAGAACTCGGGACTCGGAAATGCCGTTAATCCTTTAGTCTCCCTCGCCGACCCTGACGTCTATACGCTTCCACTCCTTCTTCTTGTCGGATTCAGGGGTGAACCGGGAGTAAAAGACGAACCGCAGCATAAAAAAATGGGAAAGATCACGATTCCCATGCTCGAGACCCTCGATATTCAGTATGATATCATGCCCAACTCATACGAAGGGCTTCAAATCGGCATGAAAAAAGTGAAAAAGATACTGAAAAAGGGGAGGAGTTTTGCGTTTGTCGTCAGAATCGGGACCTTTGCACCGTATGAATTGAAAAGAAGATCAAACCCGGCAGGGACGATGACCAGGGAAGAGGCGGTCTCGTTCATCGCGGGAAAACTGCATGACGAGGCGGTTATCGTTTCGACGACCGGTAAAATATCCCGTGAATTGTACGAGTACCGAGAAGAGTGCGGCTTCGGGCACGAAAGGGATTTTCTGACCGTGGGTTCCATGGGTCATGTATCGCACATCGCAGTTGGAATTGCCCTTGCGCAACGTCAGCGGCAGGTTTATTGCTTTGACGGGGACGGTTCGGTGATAATGCACCTCGGAAGCCTCGGAATCAATGGGACGTGTGCCCCTTCCAATTTCCGCCATATCGTTTTCAATAATGCCGCCCATGATTCGGTAGGGGGACAGCCCACCTGCGGGACGGATATCGATCTCGTGGAAATCGCGCGCGGGTGCGGCTATCGGTATTGCGTAAAAGCGGATTGCCGGGATGACCTCGAATCGATCTTTCCGGATTTTATAAAGATCGGCGGTCCCGCCTTTCTTGAAGTTCGTGTTAAAAAGGGGGCGCGCAAGGATTTGGGACGGCCGCATCATCATCCGCAAGACTTGAAGCGGATGTTCATGCAACGGCTCGGAGTGAGAGAATAGTCCGGTGAAAGCGCTGATACTGAACTCCGGAATCGGAAAGCGGATGGGAAGGCTTACCGACGACAGGCCCAAATGCCTGCTCGAGGTTCGGGGGGGTACGATTCTTTCGGTCCAGATCGATCTCCTCCTTGACTGCGGCATCGATGAGTTTGTGATCACTCTCGGGCCCTTTGACGGACTGGTCCGGGAGTACGTCCTGCAAAAGTACGGAAACCTGAATGTTTCCTATGTGTTCAATCCGGTATATGCTTCCACGAACTATATTTATTCGATGTTTCTTGCCGAACGATATGTGAAAAGCGATTCATTACTCCTCCTTCACGGCGACCTTATAATGGAAAGGAGTGTCTGTGAAAAGATTCTGAAACATCCGGCGGATAACGCGGTTATTGTCGATCCCGCAGCGCCGCTTCCGGAAAAGGATTTCAAGGGGAGAATCACGAATGGTATCGTCGTGGAGATCGGGACACGGGTTTTCGGGAACGATTGCGTTTTTCTTCTTCCCTTATACCGGCTTTCCATGCATGGGATGGGGATATGGCTTGGGGAGATAAGGAGGTTTGTCGATTCGGGCCGTACGGAAGTATACGCGGAAAATGCCTTTAACGAATGTTCGGAAAAAATAGGACTCGAGCCGGTCGCGCTGGATCATGAGGTATGCATGGAGATCGATACGGAAGAAGACTACCGGCTTGCAATAAAACTGCTGGGGGACGGAGGCAAGGGTGCGCCAGACTGATTTTTTCGGGTACGGCAGTATCGGTCGCCTCAAGCAGATAATAACAGGAAAGCGGTTTTCGAACATATTTCTGGTGGCGGACCGGATGTCGTTTGAATCTTCAGGGGCGAAAGACATGCTTGAACCGGTCATCGGGAATCGCAATATCATGTTTTTTTCCGAATTCGATCCAAATCCCCGGATAGAAGATGTGAAGCGTGGGCTTGCTCTTTTCAGACAGCACGGTCATGATGTCGTAATCGCTGTCGGGGGAGGTTCGGTGATCGACATGGCAAAACTCATTGCCGTTTTTGCCGACCATGCTGAGTCTCCGGAACTCCTGATAACGCAAAAAAAAGCATTGAAAAGCCGCGATATACCCCTTGTCGCGATCCCGACAACCGCGGGGACCGGAAGCGAGTCAACGCACTTCGCGGTCGTCTATATTAATGGAGAAAAGTATTCTGTAGCGGCTCCTTCCGTCCTTCCCGATTACGCGATCGTGGACCCGTCACTCACCCTCAGTATGCCGCCTTCCGTAACCGCGGCAACTGGTATGGACGCCCTTTCACAGGGGATCGAGTCTTTCTGGTCGGTTCAATCGAATCGACAATCCGCCGAATACGCAAAGCAGGCGATAAGCCTCGCATTCGATAACCTGAAAAAAGCGGTACTTACACCGGACAACGATAGCAGAGAGAAGATGGCCCTTGCCGCGCATCTTTCAGGCAAGGCGATCAATATCACGAAAACGACCGCTCCTCATGCCTTTTCTTATTACCTGACGAAGAAATATCATATCCCGCACGGTCATGCCGTAGGACTCATGCTCGGACGATTTATCGTATACAATAATCTGGTAACAGAAGAAGATGTTACAGACAAACGAGGATGCGGTTATGTAAAAAAGACTATGCGCTTGTTGCTGACATCCATCGGCACTGAAACCGCGGAAGAAGCGCGAGAAAAAATCGAGAGGTTGATGCGGGAAATCGGACTCGAAACAGCGATGGCGAAGATCGGCCTGGAAACCAAAGGCGATGTTGATGCATGGCTTTCCAGAGTAAACCTAGAGCGACTTGCCAACAATCCGAGACGGGTAGAAGAAGGGTTGATTCGGGAAATGTTGCCGCAAGCATCGGTGTGAGTCCGGCATTATTTTTTTTTCAACCTCTGTCCCCGCTTTTTACGGCCTGATGCTGTTTTCTCCAACCTCCGTCCCAGAAAGCGGTTGAATGAGGAAAAAGTGAAAGAATATTGTTTCAAAATATTGCATTAATCACATGAATTCCCCATACTCCTTATAACCCTTTTGTAAATGGGAAACAAATTATGAAAAGGAGAATAGCAATGGCAAAGCTTGCAGAAAATGTCAATTCGCTTTTGATTCTGAGAATAATGCTCGCGATTTTTTTTATCGCCCTCGGTATTTGCGGCGTTTCTACCCGTATCGACGAGGATATGTTTTCAATGGGTGGGGGGACGAGTATTGCCGTCGAGATATCATTCGGTGTGGTCGAGATTATTTGCGGTATCGTTCTTCTTCTGGGTGTCTTTTTCCTGAAAGCAAGGAAATATACGGCGATCACGAGTCTCATAATTTTTATCATCTGGATCATCAGGATCGTTATTACGAGATTTTTTCAGGGTTTCACGAAAATGACGACCAGTTTTGAAAACTTCATGGTCTGGCTTCTTATTCTTTCGGTCGAACTCGTTATCGGGGCGGCAATTTTCGTGATTTTGAAACGCTACGATTGATAAACCGATAATTAAAGACGCAGTCAATGATAAACGGGGTATCGGACGCAGCGTGGACGATTCCCTCTTCATCATCAAACCGGTCGTTCCCGGCGAGGAGAGTGCCTCGAGCAAAATATTATTGACAAAACAGGGAATGTATTGTAAAATTTTGTATCGATGTAGACATTATATATGATGTCGGAAAGCCCATAAATGAAGCGGGCGTAGAGATAAGGTGATACAGCTTGGGAATAGAGGAAAGCAGCCCCTGTTTTCGGGATGTTAACATTATTTTTTGTTTCTTTTAAGACTATGGAGTTTACTGCATCGGTTTTCTCCAAAATATTAAAAGAAATATGATATCGGAGGAAGTTTATGCAGACCAATAAACTCTATGTCGGGAATCTTGATTATTCGGTTGATTATACTGAACTGAAAGATCTTTTCAGTCAGTATGGGGAAGTCAAGTATGTCAAGATTATCGAGGGGAAGGGATTCGGATTTGTCGAAATGGCTGGAACGGAAGAAGCGGAAAATGCGAAGAACGCACTAAACGGAACCGAATTCAAGGGAAGAGTGCTGAAAGTCGACGATGCCCGTCCGCGTAAAGAGCGACCGGGCTATTAAAACCCGGCCGCTTTGGATATCTCATCACGATAACCGGCATGGCGCGATTGTGAAATTCTAAAGACGTTAGAAGGGCGGGAGAATGAGCAGCAATTATTTCTTATGGGGGGGAAGTTTTACCGTATCGACCCAGAAATTAAAAAATATCCGAATAACAGTGATTAATTGCTCGTAATCGACGGGTTTTGTAATAAAACAGTTCGCGTAATCATTGTAACTGGCCATAATGTCGTCTTCATTGCTTGAATTGGAAAATATCGCCACTGGAATGGATCGATAATTCCGATCACTCTTGATTTCTTTAAGAACGTCGAAACCGCTTTTACCGGGCATGTTCAGATCGAGCAGGATGATGTCCGGTCTCGGTACATTTTCATAGCCATCTTCTCTTCTGAGGAAAGAGAGTGCTTCGATACCGTTTTTTGCAACGAAAAGGCTGTATGTCATGTTATTATCTTTAAAGGCTTCTTTTGTGAGGATGATGTCACGTTCATTGTCTTCAACAAGCAATATGTGACACCTGTTTTTTGTCACCGTATTTTCCATGGCGGATATTTCTCCTTTATATATAACGGTTTTCTATTATATCATGGATGGATCAGGAAAGCAAATTTTTTTCCTGGCACCGTTTTAGTTTATCGGGATTAGCGGTTTATGTGTGATTTTTTCTTACTTGTCTACGCATGATTATTCTGTTTGATCCGATATGGAGGTATGGGAAGCGGGTGTGTGGTTTATAGATGTGTTTTTTAAAGTCGAAGTATCCAAAATGGTGAATATTGATTCGTATAGAGAGAAATTAATCTATTTCTACCCGGTAAATGCTGAATTAT
>JAFGHO010000116.1 GCA_016930085.1 Spirochaetales bacterium | reverse complement strand
TTCACCGGTCACCCGGGACCGGCCTTCACCGGTCACCCGGGACCGGCCTTCACCGGTCACCCGGGACCGGCCTTCACCGGCAACAAGACGCCGGGCGTCGTCCTGGGTGGATGACGTCATTTTTCTGTACAAAACAGGCGCGCCGGGCCAGGGATTCCGTATCGGAAGTGTTGTATAGATTCCGCGGTCAATCATGCGATTCCATTACTCCGACATTGACAATCGCGGGGACCGCACGGAGACTCTTTAAGACATATCTGAAATTTTTCCTGTCATCGATCTCGATGGTAAAATATCCCGTATAAATATCCGTGTCTTTTTCTTCGATTTTACCTTCGATAAGGTGGCCCTGATATTTTCTGATCGCCCCCTCGATCTCGGAGAAAATATCTTCGGACGGCTTTACCGTCACCTTGAAACGATAGGTCGCTTTTGTCCCGAAGGTTTCCCATTCGACTTCAATGCGGCGGTTGTCGATATCCTTGATGTATTTGAGATTGGGACAATCATGTTTGTGAATGGTAATCCCCCTGCCCCGCGTCACATACCCGATAATTTCGTCGCCGGGGGTCGGCCCGCAGCACCGGGCAAAACGGATCAGCACATTCCGTTCCTTGTCGATCACCACCCCGATCCGACGGTCGTCGAAAAACCGTTTTGCCTCCGGCCCGGACTTTTCGTGTTTCGACGTCCTTTTCTTCGGAAGCTGCGGGTGCTGTTTGGCGATGATATTCTGTTCGATGATAAGGCTGGAATCGTTCTGGTTGAGCCAATGCCGTATTTTCGACCTCGCGCTTGCGGTCCTCGCGTAATTGAGCCAGTTGAGATGGGGGTGCGCGTTCTGACCGGTGATAATCTCTATGATCTGCGCGTTTTTGAGTTCCTTGCGAAGCGGGATGATGGACCCGTCGGCTTTGGCCGCGAGGCAATGATTGCCCACTTCCGTATGAATATGATAGGCAAAATCAACGGCGGTGGACCCTGCGGGAAGTTCGACCACATCCCCTTTCGGAGTAAAGATATAGATGGAGTCCTTTAGCAATTCCCGCTTGATTTCCTGAAGAAACCCTTCCGTTGCCATCCCTTCACTGTCCCACGATCTGAGTTTGTTGATAATCGGAAGATCCTCGAGCCGGAGCTGCTCGCGCGAAAATCCCTTCTTGTATAGCCAATGTGCGGCGATTCCGTTCTCCGCCGTTCTGTTCATCTCGTGCGTCCGGATCTGGATCTCGATCGGTTTGCCGTCGAAACACATGACCGTAGTGTGGAGGCTTTGATACCGGTTCGCTTTGGGCATGGCGATGTAATCCTTGAAACGGCCCGATATCGGTATCCAGAGTGTGTGGACGATACCCAGCAATGTATAGCACTCGGCCGGCGTATGGCAGAGAATGCGAATGCCCGAAAGATCGTAAATCTCTTCGAGCCGCTTTCCCTGCTTTTTGATTTTGTAATAGATCGAATAGAAGTGTTTTGCCCGTGTCTTGATTTCGATATCGATGTGTTCGGCCGCGGCCGCCTTGTATATTTCAGCCTCCACACGGGCGAGGTATTCCGCGCGCTCGTTTTTTTTCTCCGCGACAAAGGTCTTTATCTGATCGTATATCTGCGGCATAAGATACTTGAGTGAAATATCCTCGAGTTCATCCTTTATCCATGAAATACCGAGTCTGCCGGCAAGAGGCGCGTAAATATCCATGCACTCGTTGGCGATTTCCTTTTGTTTTTCCCTGTCAAGATATGAGAGGGTCCGCATATTGTGAAGCTTGTCCGCGAGTTTTATGAGAATCACCCTGATATCCTTGACCATGGCGAACAGCATTTTCCTTATCGTCTCCGCCGCCTGAACCGATCTGCTTTTGGCATGGAAACTCGCGATTTTCGTCACCCCGTACACAAGCGATTCGACTTCCTTTCCGAACTCGCGGCGCAATTCCTGCCTTGTCACGCCGGTATCTTCGAGGATATCATGAAGCAGGGCGGCTATTATCGTCTTGCTGTCGAGCCTTAGATTGATGAGAATCGTCGCCACATTGAGGGGATGAATAAAATACGGCTCGCCGCTCGCCCGTTTCTGGTTGTGATGCAGACCTTCCGCCCACCGGGCCGCCGCAATGATTTCCTCTTTTTCCTCTTTCGTATAATTGCCAAGTGTCGCCTCGAAATCGGCGATCATGGCGGTCGCATCACTCATCCCGCTGTCTCCCTGCAGCCAATCTCCCTGCAATGACACGGGGGCGCTGTCCGAGGTCACAGACGACCGCGATATCGGTAAATCCGTTTTTTTCCATAAAAAGACGCAGCACATCCATATGGGGAGGGGCGGATTCGAGCACGAGATAACCTCCCGCGGCAAGGCGCTGCGGTGCCTGCCGGATAAGCCGCCTGCTTGGTTCCGTTCCATCGGTCCCGCCTCTAAGCGCGAGTTCCGGCTCGGGCCACCCGATTTTTTTAAGGTCCGAAGTCTCCCTGTCCGTCAGATAGGGAGGATTCGAAACGATCATGTCATAAGTTCCTTTCACACCGGCAAGGAGGTCGGAGACGAAGAAGGGAATCCCGGCCCCCTGCCCCAATATCCTCCTGCAATTTTCCTCAAACACTTCTTTCGCCGCTCCGGATATATCCGATGCGGAGACGGCGGCCTCAGGCAAAAGCGTTTGTATGGTTATGGCAATACACCCCGATCCGGTACAGGCGTCATGAATATTCCTGATATACCCGTGCGTCTTTACCAGGGAAAAGGCGTAATCGACCAGAATTTCCGTATCCGGCCTCGGCACCAGCACACGGGGATCGACAAAAAACTCCTTCCCGTAAAACTCCTTTCTGCGGCAAATGTAGGAAACCGGTACTCCCGAACACCGGTCATGGAGAAATTCCCTGAATCTGCCGTACTGCCCTTCTTCGATGGAATGCGTGAAACTCGCGTACAGCTTTTCCTTCGTCATACCCACGGCTTCGGCGAGGAGGACGATACTGTCGAGCATCGGTGTTTCGACCTCGGCGTAATAGAGCATTGTATATCCTTCACGAAGTGTCTCGCCGATCGTCATGTCGAATGAATACTGAGAAGCTGCTGTTTTGCAGAAACCTTTAGTGCATCGATGATCTGATCCAGATCGCCTTCCATTACCTGTTCGAGTTTGTACAGGGTAAGATTGATTCTATGGTCCGTTACCCTGTTCTGCGGATAATTGTAGGTACGGATTCTCTCGGAACGGTCGCCGGTACCGACCTGGCTTTTCCGCTCTTTGGCCCGTTCCGCCTGTTTTTTCTCCTCTTCCAGCTCGAACAGGCGGGCCCGAAGGACCCTGATCGCCTTTGCCTTGTTCTTGTGCTGGGATTTCTCGTCCTGGCATGTGACGACCAGCCCCGTCGGGATATGGGTGACCCTGACCGCGGAATCGGTGGTGTTCACACTCTGGCCCCCGGGACCCGAAGAACGATAGACATCGATCCTGAGGTCTTCGGGATCGATGACGATGTCGGTTTCTTCCGCTTCGGGCAGCACCGCGACCGTCACCGCCGAGGTATGGATTCTCCCGCCCGATTCCGTTTCGGGTACACGCTGGACGCGGTGAACCCCGCTTTCGTACCGCAGGTCGGCGTACACCTGCTTGCCGATGACGGAAAAAATGATTTCCTTCAATCCCCCGATGCCGGTGGGATGGGAGGAAAGTATTTCGAACTTCCACCGGCGCTCCTCCGCGAACCGGCAGTACATTCTGTAAAGATCGGAAACGAACAGGGCGGCTTCCTCTCCCCCGGTTCCCGCCCGTATTTCCATTATGATGTTTTTCAGATCGAGCGGGTCTTTGGGAATGAGCATGAGTTTGAGTTTTTCCACCAGTTCGTTCTTCCTTTTTTCGAGGCCGCGGAGTTCCTCCCGTGCAAGTTCCCTCATCTCGTGGTCGCTTTCCTCGAATACCTGCCGGGAACCCTCCATTTCGGCTTCAATCGCTTTGAGTTTCACGTACCCATCGACGATATCGGAAATCGAGGCAAGCTCCTGCGTCAGTTTTTTATACTCTTTCTGGTCTTTGACGATATCCGGATTTTCAAGCAGCCGCTGAAGTTCGTTATAGCGCGCCTCGATACTCTGCAATTTTTCTCTCATATGTAACCCTTTCCCCTGATCGGGATAAATATACCCCCGTCATTCCGAAGCCGGATGCCGGCGGAAACGTGTTTCCCGATCCTACACCTGTGAAATGGAGTCTTCCACGGATTTCCCCGTTTCCTTTTTCGAGCCCAGAAAGAATCCGAAAAGCGCCCCGAAAAATCCGCCGATGATGTGGGCAAACTCGCTGACATTGTTTTGTTCGGCAATCGCCCGGTATACCTCCTGTCCGACAAAAAGAAGCACCACGAGGATAAAGGTAATGGGAATCTCGCCCCGCCTGACATTGGTGAAGGAAGTGAGGAGGATGAACATGAAAACGATACCGCTCGCGCCGAGAAGCCCGGTCGGGAAAAAAAGGACATTCAGCACTCCGGTGGAAAACGCGGTCACCAGCATCATGAGCACCAGAAGCCCCGAACCGTACCGTTCTTCCAGAATAGGACCGATCAGGAGGATAAAGGTGAAATTCCCCAGAAGGTGGGGCCAGCTCGCGTGCCCGATTGCGTGGGTGAAGAGTTTGAGAACGTCGAGTGAAAAAAGCCTGAATCCCGTATGGTTTCCCGGCGCCACGAACAGCCTCAGAAATCCTTCGCCCAGTACCTGGGCCATGATCATGACGACCGTGCATATGAAGGCGAATGAAAGAATAACCGGCGCATTGTATTTGAGCCGGAAACCGCCTTTTTGTTTTTTTTCATCTATCCCGTAATCCACCGTTATCCCTCCTCCATTGTTTTTCAGGCCACGAGTGAACAAGCCTTTATAATATGATAATCATACTAAAAAAATATCGGTCGTGTAAAGATGGTAAATAATTGGGGGAGGAAGGATACATATGGTATAAATACAGGATATATCCGGATTTCAGTGATATATTGTCATTGAAATAGGATTGTTTCATAATCCTTTCTCTTTTTTATTAAAAACAACATTACACTTGCTTTTTGTATATTTTTAAAGTATTTTTGAACCGGTAAGGGTTTCAATTAAAAAGTAAGGAAATTTGTACTGATATATTCTAAGACTTGTTAAAATGGAGCGGCATGAAATGAAAGTATCAGAGAGAGAGAGAGAGAGAGAGAGAGAGAGAGAGAGAGAGAGAAAGGAATTATTTCATCTCTCTGAAATTTCATCATATCTATACTGTTTTATTATAATTACTTTACTTTCTATAGTTGTTACAAACTGTATGCCGCCGCCGCCGCCTATTTTTCTTCCTCCAAACTGGGAGGAACGTACCTTATCTAATGAAGGACTTAACTGTGATCTATATCTTGATGAATGCGGCCACTGGATTCCAAACGACAACGAATCGTTGAAATTTTTCAATATAAAAATGTGGTATTATGATAATATTTATGGTAAACAGCACCTCGATCATGCATGCCCCGGAGATATATATGAAGGTATAAATTTCAATAAAATAAAAATCATCTCGCCGTGGGATCCTCATCAGTAAGGATACGGTAACGATACCGCTGAAAGTAATATTTTCAAAAACAAGGGGAATGAGTTCAGTCTCTATGCAAGCAACTCTATTTTCGAAATATGGCTGGCGACATTTACATTATATGAACAGTATGAATGGGATGCACCCTATGGACCTGCATATCACGTTGATTATAACAATCATTATTTCAACAATGACGGCTCGTTTATAGGCGACTGCTGTCTAAAAACAGACGAAAACTTTGATTTATACTTTGGATTTAAGAGCTATGAAGATGAATTCCGATATTACTATTTCAGTATAAAGGCGGAAGGATATTATTATTATGCAAGACCAGGCGACGACCTGATTTTACAGTTTTCATGTCTTGAGGCACAGGAGTTTCAAAGCGCCGTGTGGGATGATGATTTTTTAGCCGTGTATGATAAAATAATGCTCGACAGGATGAATCTGTTTATCGACGAAAGGATATACCGCAATACAGGTATACCGGTGACACAATCGTAAAAATCGCTAAAAACGGAAAAGAGCTTTTGCGAATAACAAAATACGACGCGGCAAGGGACGGCGGCGTCGATTTGTATAAAAGGTTTTCCCATATTAATGACAATATATTCGCGGTTGACGGCAATATTCTTCTTGTCGACAACGAAAAGAAAAATACATATATCTATAACTCTGCAGGGAAATATATGCCTGCGAATGAAACAAGAAAAATAATGAATGAAATAAGAGCAAATTCAAGAAATGTTACCGCCATTGATGAAGAACTCAATGATTTTCTCAATAAAAACAATCTTATCATGAGAAATGACAGGATTCTGACCTATAATTACTATCTTTACAATGAATATTATAAAATCGTTAAAAAAAACCGGAAAACAAAAACAACAGAAGAAAAGTATGATTTTGATATTTCTATATTAAATATTCTCAGGCTAATAGGATTCGACAAAGACAATAACAGCTACTGGCATGCCGAAACGGGCAGATATCTTAAGAAAACAATTCTCGTTCATTCGCCATACGGTGAAGTACTTGATTGCTTTTACAATGAATCAGAAAGATATCATGCAGCAGTCTCACCATCCGGTGATGTCTATTTTATGAATATGGATGAAAACGGGATTTATTTCTCTAAAATAACAAGAAACTGGTAAACGGAATGTTATAAAAAGAAAACGATAACAGCGGGGGAGGAATTATGAAAATGAGATTAATCGTATTTTTAATCCTAATCGCAATACCCTTATTTTCGTACGCAGAAATGATCATCGATAATAATATTTTTTCATTTGACAGAAAAGTGGACAACGCTTATCTATCATGTTATACATTCGGAGGATCGTCCGAATATTTTGACAGTTTTTTTGCGATCGACACGGCATACTATGCGGAAGGCGGTTATCATTATGGAATAGGCTCCGACCGTCTCAAGGGAGGCGCATATTATTTTGACGAACACAAAAAAGTGAGACATTTCGGTGTAAATACGGACACCGGTGAAAGCGTTTTTATGCTGATTGACAGAGTTGCTGCTACAAGCTTAGGCAAAATATATATAATCGACCAGTTTGCGGACATACTATATTACTGGAATATAAAAGGCAAAACATTCGAACCAGAAGGTAATGTAAAAAAGGGCTTTTTCAACCTTAGAGATATCTATTGTGATATGGACAGTGAAAAAGAAAATATTGATAATAAATACATTAATTTTACAGCGGAAAAAGACATTGTCGTTATCGTTATACAGGAAAAGAACGAGGGGAAAAGTGGTTCATACAATTATACCAAGAACTATTGCAACTCATACGTATTTAAATCTATTGATTTTGGATGCCATATGGCAGGGACAGACATTACATACTTCACTGTGCAAAAAGGAGAAACTTTCAACATGGATGGTACGGATTCACACTCTTTTGCGCCGGTTGTATTTATTATCCGGAAATAACAAGTCCTTTATGATGGGTACAAAGACAATCCCCGTCTCACCCTTCCAGAAGCCCCATGATCTCCTTTGTCTTTTCCTCTCCCGTTTCCCTGTCTTTCGCTTCGAGACGAAGGCGGAGCAGGGGTTCGGTATTGCTGGGTCTGAGATTGAACCAGAAATCGCCGCCGTCCACACTTACCCCGTCAAGGTATTCTTTTTTAAGGCCGCTAAAGTGTTCTTCGATCCTGCGGACCGCCGCATCCTTGTCTTCGGCCTCGAGGTTGATTTCGGGGGCCTGGTAGTATTGCTTCCGCAACGGTTCGACGAGTGCCGAAAGCGGTGTGCGGCGTCGCATCAGCGTTTTGAGGAGAAGGAGAAGGGCATAGGCTGCCGATTCGGTATAATAGCCTTCGCTTACCCTGAAATAGGCATGGCCGGAGGTTTCCGTGCCGAAAAGCGCGTCCGAGGAAGTCATGTTGTCATAGAGATAGGTGTACCCGACGCGGGAGACGACGGGAACGCCGCCCAGCTTTTCGATTTCTTCCGGCAGCACGCGCGAGGAGATGAGATCGTAGACGATCGAACCCCCGGGAAACTCTGAAAGCAGCTGTTCGGCAAAGAGAACCGAAATAAAGTAATTCTGTACCAGTCCCCCCCCCTCATCGACAAAGAGAACGCGGTCGCCGTCGCCGTCGAGGATCGCCCCCACATCGGCCTTGAGCTCCCTCACTTTTTCCGCCAGCTGCGTCCTGTTTTTCTCTTCGAGTGGGTTGGGCCCGTGATTCGGAAAGTTGCCGTCCGGCTCCCGGTTTATGACAGTCATATTAATACCCGTACGTTTACCCAGCATCCCGAATATTTCTCCGGCGGAACCATTCGAGGCGTCCACAACGACATTGAGACCGCAGGCTGCTCCTTCCCAGAAATCGGCGAGAAAATCGAGATAGGGCTCCGGGGTTATATCCTCGATGAACTTTCCTTTTTGTTCCACGGGATCCTCCGGTATCGAGGGGATCATGTTTTTAATTTCCCTGAGACCTTTGTCGAGGCTGACCGACCCCCCCTCCGAATCGAACAACTTGAATCCGTGATAGCGGGGGGGATTGTGCGACGCGGTCACCATGACACCCCCGTCGAATCCGCCGTGGACCTGCATGAAGTGAAGACACGGCGTCGAAGTAAGGCCGATGCCGTGCACCATCTTCCCTTCATCGACGATTCCTCGAGCCAGCGCATTATAGAGCTCCCTGGAATGAAGCCGGGCGTCATATCCCGCTATCAGGGTAAATCCGTCCGAATAACGGGCGAAAGCCCGGCCAACTTTATAGGCCAGCTCCGGATTGATCTCCTCTCCGTACGTCCCGCGGATATCGTATGCTTTGAATATTTCCATTTCGATCCTCCTCTCAAACCACTGCCCATTTTAAGGATTTATCCTTCCATATATTTAAACCGATTACAATACGAGATGCAAGACAAAAGAGCGGGATTTTAATCTTCAGCCGCATTCCTGCTTTATTTCCTTTTCGAGTATCCGTATTTCTTCTTCGACCTGTTCCCACCGTTCGAAGAGTCGTGCATGGGCGCGTTCGCAATCGGAAAGCTTTTCCTTGAGGCTTTTCATCCGTTCGCCGTCACGGTATACCGATTCGTCCGCCATTGAGTGCTCGAACCCTTTCTTTTCCGTCCCGAGCCGTTCAATATTCGTGAGGATCTCAGCCTCCTCTTCTTTCAATTTTCTCAGCCTGTTTTTTTTCTGTCTGTCCGCTTCCCGCTTCGACCTGACGTCATCCGGGCGCTTTTTTCCCGTTTGATCCGTTTCCTCGAGTTTTTGGTTTATCGAAAAAGACGCTTTTTTCCAGAGATAATACTCGTAATCGCCGTGGTAGAGCGTCCCTTTCCCCGACTCCAGCTCGTACACCTTTGTCGCGAGTTGCCGGATAAAATAACGGTCATGGGAGACAAAGACCAGGGTTGCCCCGCTGTTTTTGAGGACATCGAGCAGAATATTGTTCGAAACCATATCGAGGTGGTTGGTCGGCTCGTCCAGAAGCAGGAGATTAGCGGGATTGAGCAGGAGCTTTATCAGATGTATCCTGCTCTGCTCCCCCCCGCTCAATACCGACAGGCTTTTGTACACATCGTTCCCGCCAAAGAGAAAAGCGCCCAGCAAGTTGCGGAGGTGGGGGATCATTTCCGTCGGTGCCGACGATTCGAGTTCGTCGATAATACTCGTTTCCTTTTTCATGCCCGAAAGGTGGTCCTGGGAAAAATATCCTGTCGCCACATTCGAACCGTAACGGATGATCCCCGCATCCGGTTCGAGGGTCCCCGCGAGTATGCCGATAAGGGTCGATTTTCCGGCCCCGTTTATGCCGGTCAGCACCAGCCGTTCTCCCCGTTTCAGAACGAAACTCACGCCGCCGAACACCTCTTTTCCGTTATACGACTTGCCCAGCCCGTCGACCTCGACGACCATATCGCCCGGGGGCGGGGGGGATGGAAATTGGAAATGTATGGACCGGAGGCCGGGCGGTTTTTCGATCCGGTCGAGTTTTTCCAGATAGTGTATCCTGCTTTGTACCAGTTTCGCCTTTGAAGAATTGTATCGAAAGCGTTTGATGAACAACTCGATCTTCGATATCTCTTCCTGCTGCCGTTTGTACGACTCGATGATCCGCTCGAGTTCGGCCGCCCGCTTTCGCTCATACGCGGTGTAATTCCCGGTATAGACGGTGACCTTTCTCCCGTAGATCTCGGCGACCTTTCCGACGACTTCATCCAGAAAAAAACGGTCGTGTGAAACAATGAGAATCCCTCCCTCAAACGAATTGAGAAAAGTCTTTAGCCATTGCCGCGCCTCGATATCGAGGTAATTGGTGGGCTCGTCGAGCATCATGATATCCGGTTTTCCGAGAAGGACACAGGCAAGGGCGATCCTCATCTGCCAGCCGCTCGAAAAGGAAGAAATTGGTTTGTGAAATTCCTCTTCGGAAAATCCAAGACCGGTCAATACCCGGTGAATCGCTTCCTCACGCGAGTAATACTCGCTTGTTATAATTGTCTCATGGAGGTAGTGGTAATGTTCAAGCAGGGCGCAGGTTTCTTCCGAATCCTTCTTCACCGATTCGAGCCTCGATTCGATCTCCCGCATTTCTTCCAGAAGCGGCGTTATTTCGTCAAATGATCGTTCGACCGCAGCGGCGACCGTCATATCCCTGAAGGTGACACCCGTCTGGGGAAGATAACCGACCCTTGTGTCCTTTTCACGGACGATCCGGCCGGAGTCGGGAACCACTTCCCCGGCAATGATCCTCATGAGGGTGGTTTTTCCGCTTCCGTTCGCGCCGGTCAAAGCGAGACGGTCTTTTGCCGCTATCGACAGATTGACCGATTCCAGAATCCTCTCCGCTCCGAACGAAACGGAAATATCATAGAGGTTGACGGAAGGCATGGAGTTACCCGCTGAACGTGAAAAAGATGATGATGGGATTCAACCCGATTCTGGTTACCTCCCGCTCGATAATATACTCTTCAAGGGCGCTGATAAATCTGACTCCCTGGTCGGTAAACTTGTAGAGAAAATTGATCCCCTTTTCCGACCGGTAACCGTCAAAATAAAAGGTAATAACCCCGTCGTACTGATCACCCAGTTCCTGCGACAGAAAGAACGGAAAATCCACGTTCCCGTTCTTTCTTGCGGATCGCGGGATAATGGACGGAACGAGTTTTTCAAATCCTTTCCACGTGAAATAAAAATCTTCATCGAGGGTAATCGTACCGTACGCCGAACTTGAAAGTATTTTCCCGCGGATATAAAAATCATTATACAGGGCTTTTCGGAACGCTTTTTCACGTTCGCAGAGCTCGTCAATATCCTCATCGATAATGACAAACAACTCATTGACCTGTTTTCCGGAGGCGTTATAGGTCACCGAAATTCTCTCCGGGGAAAGCATTTCTATCCGGATATCGGCATTGGAAAATGAAAAAAGCGAAGAACTGACCCGTGTGATATCGGAATAATCGAACACATAGTATCCGTCCGATTTTTTTATCGTAATCCGGTTTACGGCAGGTTCGGGAAAAAGACCGATTGCACTGCTGAACCGCTCCAGATCGATTCTGCCCTTTCGTATCATATCCAGATAATAGGAAGGCCTGAAAACCGTATTCATAAGCAGATCAAGCTGATCGTCCTCGTTCGATTCCGAACGTACGGTTTCGATCTCTTTTTCCGGATCTTCTCTGGTATCGATAATATTGAGATAATGACCGAAACAATAGCCTTTCTCGCCGAGCAATTCATAATTGCCGGACGGACCGATTCCCTGGTATTCGATGAGGACAAGATACCAGAAATCATCCATGCTGCCGATAATTGTTTTTTCATCGGTCTTGTCGATCACTTTCATGACCTGGTATGCTTTGGGCTTCGTGATGATCTTCACATCCTTCGAGTTCAGCGGTTTTTCACGTACCGGTGGAATACCGTCTTTATCGGAATACGCGTAAAGGGTTGTATACGGAGCGTATCGTTCGGCAAATGCTTCCGAATCTTCCCGTGTCGTGAATACCTCGACCCTCCTGGTGACAATGGGAATATTCTTCGCACCGCCTTCTCTTCGCACAATATATGATTTTCGTATCCGTGACTCCGATCTGATTTCCACGACATCCCCGTTCTGAAGCCCCGAATCCTTTTCCGCCCATAAAACGACACCATACCCCTTGATGCGAGGCCCGCAGCATGTCACAGAGATGAGAACAAGCAGGAGTGTCAAACACCCCGCGATATTTCTCGTACGAGACAAACAGGTTTTTTTATCCGGATGAAAGCATTGACTCATGATTACCCCCCGTATTTTTCATTAATAAATCAATCATATTTGAAATCTTTAGTCAAGGAGAGGCTCAAATTCTTGAGTGCGTGAAGCATCAAACCGATTTTGTCCTGAAAATATCCATTTCCCGGCTTTATACCATTGACATGTATTGCCATTTTAAGGTAATGATGTACCAACACCCCGATATTACCTGCGCCGGACGGGAGGAAACCGATGGAAGTAAAAAAAAGAATTTACGACATTATTGAGAATAAAAGAAGTATGATGATCTCGATGCAGAAGGAACTGACTGCCGTTCCTGCAATGGCGCCGCAAAACGGGGGTGACGGTGAATGGGAAAAAGCGCAAAAATTGATCGAATGGATCGACAGGTGCGGTATTACCGAAGTGGAAAGAATCAATGCGCCGGACGAACGCGTTTCTTCGGGAAGACGGCCCAATATCATTGCGACTATACCGGGAAAATCCACGGAGAAAACATTCTGGGTAATGACCCATCTGGATGTCGTTCCTCCGGGAGATATCAACCTCTGGAACACGGATCCCTTTACGGTCAAGGAAATGAACGGACGGCTTATCGGGCGCGGCGTCGAAGACAATCAACAGGGACTCGTTTCTTCACTTTTTGCCGCATCATCCCTCCTCGAAGCAAAAGTGGTTCCCCCTTTTACGGTGAAACTCCTCTTTGTTTCAGACGAGGAAACTGGGTCGATATACGGCATCAAACACCTGCTCGAACATTACAACCTTTTCAGGCAGACCGATATCATCCTTGTTCCGGACGGCGGGGACAGGGACGCTACGATGATAGAAATCGCGGAGAAAAATCTTCTCTGGCTTCAATTGAGAACCATCGGCAAGCAGTGCCACGCTTCGATACCCGAACACGGAAACAATGCCTTTGTCGCCGGCTCCGACCTTGCCCTTCGCCTGTACCGTCTCAATGAGGAATACAGTCAGACCGATCCCATTTTCGATCCGCCCAACTCGACATTTTCACCGACAAAAAAAGAGGCGAATGTCCCGAACATCAATACGATTCCGGGAGACGATATTTTTTACCTCGACTGCCGGATTCTTCCCTCGATCGATGTGGACGATGTCCTTCAACGAATAAACGCGATCATTCATGACGTGGAGGAATCCCGCGGCGTGCAAATAGCTCTGACCGTCATTCAGCGGGTATCTTCTCCCCCCACGCCGAAAGACAGTCCGCTTGTCCCCCTGCTTAAAAATTCCATAAAAGAAGTATACGGAAAGAAAGCGGTAGAGATGGGTATCGGCGGGGGTACCGTCGCCGGCCACCTGCGGCGGAAAGGATACGAAACGGTCGTCTGGTCGAAAATAGAAGAAACTGCGCACATGCCGAACGAATATTGCATCATCGATAATATGGTTGGTGACGCGAAGGTCATGGCCTCGATCATGACCGGCGAGTAAGACGCCTATCCCGGTCCTCTCACAATACTCACGAAAACAACCGCGCTATACACCGGCTTCACTCCCGATTCGGTAAGGAACGAGCCTGGCCGCCATCAGCACCGGAACAAGCGCCGCGATGAGTGTTCCGTTGGGTCCATAGGTTTTGTGGTGAACGTATCCGCTTGTGTATACGTCATGGAGAAGTGCGCCTTCGCTGTAAGGGATTTCCGCGCGTACTTCGATCAATTCCCTGTTGAGAACCTCTTCGATACGTATCAGAAGCCGATCCAGCCCCTCACCGGTTCGGGCGCTGACCGCGAGCAGTCCGGAATAATCCGTATGCGCCCCCGTTCCCCTTCCATCGAGGCGATCGATCTTGTTCCAGACGATCAATTTCGGTTTGTCCGAAACCCCCTGTTCCCGCAGGACGTCCTCAGTAACGGCGAGCTGCGCTTTCGCCGTGGGGTGTGAAATATCGGCGACCTGAAGAAGCAGATCGGCTTCCGCGATACCCTCGAGCGTGGCCCTGAACGCCGCGACAAGATGATGCGGAAGCTTCTTGATAAATCCCACCGTATCGGTGACAAGGACTATCCGTCCGCCCGGCAGACGCAAACGGCGCGTTGTCGGGTCGAGGGTCGCAAAGAGTTTATCCTCGACCTTGACTTCGGCGGTACTGAGCGCGTTCAGCAGCGAGCTTTTCCCCGCGTTCGTGTACCCCACAAGCGCGATGACACTCAACTCCCTTTTTTTACGCCGCATCCGGTGCTGTCTGCGGTGAAGCCTTACCTCTTCCAGCTCTTTTTTCAGGGAAGCGATTTTCTTCTGAATAAGCCGCCTGTCCGTTTCAAGCTGGGTTTCACCGGGACCTCGAAGCCCGACGCCGCCCGCTTCACCGCCCGCACGCCCACCCGCCTGCCGGATGAGGTGCGTCCACAACCGTGTCAGCCGCGGCAGGCGGTATTCGTACTGGGCGAGTTCGACCTGTATCTGACCCTCGCGGCTCGCCGCGTGACGCGCAAAGATATCGAGAATAAGCGCGGTTCTGTCGATCACCTTGATATCGCCGCCAAGCATCGCCTCGAGGTTTTTCTGCTGGCCGGGGTTGAGTTCGTCGTCGAAAATGACCGTTTCCGCATCCCGCTCCAGTACCGCTTCACGAATTTCGGCCACCTTTCCACTTCCGATGTAGGTCGCCGGATGCGGCTGCCTGAGATGCTGGTACGTCCGGCCGACGACCTCGACACCCGAGGTACGGGCGAGTTGCTGCAGTTCACCGAGTGAATCTTCTATATTGAACGGGTCCCTGTTTCCGTGTATCTTTATGCCGACAAGATATGCCTTTTCGGATCTCTCATAACCGATAACATGATTCATGGGGGCGGCTTTTGATTCCCCTCCTTGTTTTGCGGTTCACGTGAATTATGCAGGCTAAAAGGAATTTTCATCTCTTCCTATAGTATACATGAGATTATATTCGCTGACAAGTCATCCATACTGTATCGATGCCGTGCCCGCTTTTGATCGGTTTTTCATATGATACCGGAACGATATCGGCCGGAAACACCTTCGAAAGACGTTTCTTGCGCTACAGATACGCAAGAACCTCCTCGGCGTGTTCCTTTGGCGTTACTTTGGGAAACACCTTGAGAACACCCCCCTCTTCATCGATAATCACCGTCGAGCGTATGATGCCTTCGTAGGTTTTTCCGTACATTTTCTTTTCTCCCCAGGCCCCGTATTTCCTGATCACTTCCTTTTCGGGATCGCTCAAAAGATAAAAGGGGAGCCCGAATTTCTTTTTGAAACCGAGGTGCGACGCTTTCGAGTCGGCGCTTACCCCGACGACCACCGCTCCCTTTTCCATGATCCGGTCGTATGCGTCTCGGAAACCGCACGCCTCTTTCGTACAGCCGGGTGTATCGTCCTTCGGATAAAAATAAAGAACCACCTTTTTACCCGCAAAATCGGATATCCTTACCGTTTTCCCGTTTTCATCCTCGAGTCCGAAATCGGGCGCCTTTACTCCTTCTTTTACCATACCACTCCTCCTTAGCTTCTCTTTTGGTTAAAAGGAAATGATAAACAGAAAAAAAGTCAAGAGATCCGTCATGCGGAATGGCGGCTTTCTTTATCAAGGACGTTTTCCATGACATGGTAGAGCCGGTAATAACGCCCCTTAAGCGAAAGGAGTTCTTCATGGCTTCCCTGCTCGATGATTCTTCCATGACCGACGTACATGATCCTGTCCGCCTCCATAATCGTGGACAGGCGGTGCGCAATAATAATTGCCGTTCGACCGCTCAATACGGTTTTCAGCGCCTTCTGGATCCGCTTCTCCGTCACCGTATCGATCGAACTCGTCGCCTCATCCATGATGAACAATTCGGGATCGCCGATAACCGCTCGCGCGATGCTCAAAAGCTGCCTTTCTCCGGTCGAAAGCAGGCATCCGCCCTCACCCAGTTCTTCATCGTATCCGTTTTTCAGTCTCATGATAGCCTCATGCGCCCCGACGAGTTTCGCCGCGGCCGTGACTTCCCCATCCGTTGCATCGGGTTTTCCGTAACGGATATTCTCGCTGACGGTGCCCGAAAAAAGATGCGGGTGCTGAAGCACGATCCCTATTCTGGACTGGAGTGAATGAAGAGTCAGATCGCGGTAATCGGTGTCGTCGAAACGGATGCATCCGGAGACCGGCTCATAAAAACGGCAGACGAGATTGATGATTGTCGATTTTCCTCCCCCCGTCGGTCCCACCAGCGCGATCGTCCGGCCTTTACGGATTTCAAAAGTGAGGTCGCTTACGACAGGACGCTTGCTGTCGTAGGAGAATCCGACATGCTCGAACCGTATACCCTCCCTCAATCCGCTGTATTCAAACGCGTTCGGTACGTCTTTGATGTCAGGTTCGGCGTCGATGAGTCTGAAGACACGTTCGGAGGCGGCCATCGCATTCTGAAGAGACGCCCACACACGTGTCATTTCCTGCACGGGCCATATCATGAATGCGATATAGGAGAGAAAGGCCTGAATACTTCCCACGGAAATGCCGCCCCCGCGATATTGCAAACCGGCCGATCCAAATAATGACAAACACCCCGAACGAGACAACGATTTGCACCACGGGAACCAGAAAAGCGGAAAACCACGCCGCACGGCACGATGTTACCCGCATGGAATCGGTAACCCGGTCGAACCCCACGAGATTCCGGTTCTCCCGACAATTGGCCTTTACCGTTTTCACGCCCATTATATTCTCGTTATAGGCGTTAATGATTCGTGAATTCAAACGCCGCACCTCCCTGAACAATCCGAATATTTTTTTTTGAAACAGAACCGCCACGCCGACAAGGACCGGTATGATACAGAGTACCAAAAGTGCGAGGAAGCGGTGGATGAGGAACATGAACACGATCGAGACAAGAATGGTGAGAACGGACCATGAAACATCCACGAGTCCCCATGTCATGAGGTCGGACACCTTTTTCGAATCCGAGGTGAACCGCGACAGGATTTTACCGCTTTTGATTCGTGAAAAAAAAGAAAGTGAAAGCTGCTGAAGCTTCCCGAACATCTCTTTTCTGAGTTCATAATTTACCCGTTCGCCCATTACCCCGGCGATATAGATAAGTGAAAATACCATTCCCGCCTGAAGCAGGGCCATTCCGCCATAGAGACCGATCAGACGATACAGACGGCCGGCATCATGAGCGATGATGCCCTCGTCAATAATGAGCTTGTTCACGTAGGTGAAGACCGAATCCTGCACCGCTATGAGAACGACCAGAAGCAGAAACAAACAGGCGAACAACGGATGTTTCCCGATATAACCGAGCATGCGGGGCAACAGCCGCGGCACCTCGACCTTTCGATTCTTTTTGCCTTTACATTCAGCTTTCATGTATCGCCTCCTTTCCTCTTTGATTGCTTCCGGGATTCTGCATTCGATAAAACCGTTTATACAAACCTTCCGCCGCAACGAGTTCATCGTGGGTACCCGACTGTACAATCCTGCCCTTGCTGAGGACTAAAATCCTGTCCGCCCTCATGAGAGTCTGAATCCTGTGCGCTATCACGAAACACGTACGGCCCGCGGCAAGTTTGGCGAGGGCCGTGTCGATCCTGCGGGCGGTAATGGTATCGACTTCCGATGTCGCATCGTCAAGCAGGAGTATCTTCGGATTTTTTATGATTGTCCGCGCGATAGCGATCCGCTGTTTCTGCCCCCCGGACAATGTCAGGCCGCGCTCGCCGACAAGGGATTCGTACTTGTCGGGAAGGCTTTCTATCAGATCATGAATCGATGCGGCCTGTGCCGCGCGAACGACATCGTCGTCACAAATGCGTTTTCCGGCGCCATAGGAGATGTTCTCCCGAATCGTCGCGGAAAAAAGAAAGGGTTCCTGTTCGACGATCCCGATCGATCTTCTCAGCACGGTGAGCGGTATCGTCTTCAATTCATGCCCGTCAATAAAAATGCGGCCGGTATAGTTGGGATAAAATCGCGGCAGGAGATTGACAATTGTCGTCTTGCCAGAGCCTGTTTCACCCACCAGTGCAACGACCTCCCCCGGTCTGCAATGAAAGGTGATCTCTTTCAGGACATCTTCTCCGTCTCTGTAACGGAAAGAAACCCCGCGGAATTCAACTTCTCCCCGGAAAGCCGGCCCGTGATTCACGGTTTTATTATCGTATTCCTCCCGTTTTTCTTTCAGCACCTGCATTATTCTCCTGAACGAGACGACGCCGGAGGTGGCCTGGATGACCACCCTGCCCAGATTCCGCATGGGCCAGATAATCCAGACGACGAGACCGCAGACAGCCATATACGTCCCGATACTCAGCTTCCCTTCCATCGTGAGGATCGCACCGGCGGTATAGACGACCAGTGTCTGGATCACGCATATGATATCGGAAATCGGCCAGTAAGCGGCGTGATAGACGATGAGGCGTTTTCCGCGCTCGACTTTTCCGGCATTCTCCTTCTCGAATTTCTTTATCTCATGTTTCTGCTGCGAACACCCCCGCACGACGCGCATTCCCATGACATTTTCACGTAAAACAGACGTTAATGCCGCCTCCTGTTCCTGATACGCTTCATACCTCCTGTCGATCTGCCTGAAAAACCACATCGACTGAATAACGACGAGCGGAATGCAGATAACGGAAAGGAGGCCGAGAAAAAGGTCGATGGAAATCAGGGCCGCGAAGCTGAAGACGAAGAGCGTTACGATCCTCCCGATTTCCACCGCCTGTTCCTTGTAGAAAAGATTGACCGACTCCACGTCATCGGTGACCTGCTCGAGCAGTTTTCCGGAATCGGCATGATCGTGAAAGGCGAATGAGAGTCGCTGTATGTGATCGAAGAGAAATCCCCGCAACCGCCTGATCACCGCCTCGGTATAGGAGGCGGCACTCACGCCCTTTATGAACAAACCGGCCCCCTCGATCGCGGCAAGCCCGACGAAGGCAAGCCCGAAGATCCATATCCGGTCGATATACGACCCCTTGCCTAAAACCTCGTCGATGATAAAGCGGATAAAGTAAAATCCCGCGATGCGGGCGCCCGCTGCGATGCCGAGACTGATCACCGCCCCGAAAAATAAAGCCCTGTATCCCGCGATCATCGCCCACAGGCCCGAAATGCCTTTTTTCATTGAAAGTGCCGTCATATCGATTGTTTTTTCCATTGTTTTCATATCTTGTTTTCTCCCGAAAAAAAAAGCCGCAAAGAAATCTTCGCGGCCTTTCCCGAACATTAATCCAAAAAAAAACCGCAACACAAGATGCGCCGCGGTTTACGTTTATCGTATTCAATCCCTAAAAGGGCACACCTTGCCTATATAACCATTTCACTCCTGCTGCTGCCTGGCTTCTATACATTGTAATTATTGACATTTTTCTCCTCTTCATAAGGTGATATTGCTACTGATTGCAGCATACTCAAAATACGATTTTTTAGCAAGGGGTTTTCAAAAAAAAATCGGCTTTCTTTCAGGGCAGAGGCCACTCGAAACCTTCGATAAAGCCGGGCTGCAGGGCGAGTGCGTTTCGGCGGGCGCACTCGAGGCCGAACGCCACTGCTTCACCGATGCCCCTTCCCTTTGCGTAAAGCGATGCAAAACCCGCCGTCAAGGCGTCACCGCAGCCCGTTGTGTTGACTGGCGTGATCTCCGGCGGCTTTAAGGTCTTCACTTTTCCCGCCTCGATAAAAAGGCATGGACGGGGTCCGCGGGAGAGAACCGTCACCGTTCCGTAACGCTTGAATAACTCCTCCATTTTTTCTTTGACCCTGCTTTCCGCTCGCGGCGATCCTTCCGTTTCATCCGGAAAGAATGTCGAACGGAACTCCCGGTAATTGGGTTTTATGACATCGGGACAAAGGGGCAGGCAATTGAGGAGATCGGTCTCCCGGAAATCGAGGATCACCATCTTGTTCTTCTTTTTCGCCTCATCGACCATAGAGGGGAATATATGTGGAGAAAATCCAGGCGCTTTTGTGCCCGAGATAATGAGCGTGTGCGAACCTGCAAGTACTTCCCGGTAGAGGCGGAGGACAGCTTCCTCCGTCCCGGATACGACGGCCTTCCCTTCTTCCACCAATTCCGTCGATGTTCCGGCGGCCCGGTCGCATAGGGTATAGCAAAAACGGACTTCCGACCCCGAATCGACATAACGAAGGTCAATCCCGTCCTTTCCGGTAAGCGTTATAAAATACTCCCTGTTCCACCCCCCCGCCTGTGACAGGTGAACGACAGGCTCGCCCAGCAGACCGAGTACCCGTGAAACGATGATTCCCTTTCCCGCCGAATTCGTATAGTATTCCCCTGTCCTGTTTACCCCGGCCTCGTGCAATGACGGAAATACAAGTGTCTTCTGAATGACGGGATTGAGACAGACCGTTAGAAAATAGCCGGATTTCATACGACAGGGCCCTTTATAATGTTTTGCGATGCACCGGCGCCGCTACCACAGGGACGCTCTGTCATTCGAACTCTTCGTTCGCTCCGGAGGTAAGCAGCGCCGATGCATCGTATGCCCCTTTGAGTTCGAGCTGCTCGATCGCCGCTTTACGGGTTTCGAGGGCCCCCTTGACGAGGTCGACAAATGCGATGGTTTGCTCGTTCTGAACCTTCCCGATTTCCCGTGATGCTTCGAAGTTGAGTTTTTCGTAATCGCGTACGCGGGTTTTCATCTTCTTTTCCAGTATTTCCTCGATCGAACCGCTTTTGCCGATGAATCCGCGAAGCACGCCGATGATTCCCAATCTGTCGAGTGTATCGGCGTCGAAGACGATTTTTTCTTCGACGGTCTCCGGCGCCACCATCGTCGTCGGCGTATGGCGCGCGACGATTCTGCATATCGCGTCGCGAACGGGTTTGAGATGGGGTTTCGCGTATCCGATCGCATCGAGAAACTCTTCCGATATGGCGGACCCGATGAGTCCGTGCATATTTCCGAAAACCAGGTTCGTTTTCCCGATATCATGCAGTAACGCCCCGCAGATAAGAATAAAAGGATCGACCGGCTCCTCGATACGTTCCGCGATATCGATCGCGTATTGAGACACCTCGAGTACATGCGAATAATCATGGCTGTCCGATTCACTGTGTTTGTTTCGCACAAACGATTCGATAAGCTTGATGATATCCGCCTCATCGTGCGTCAATGTCCGCTTAAACATCGTTTCACCTTCCTGATATTGTCGTTCAATAGAAACCTTAATTCATTTTATCCCTGCGGTCAAGAGAAAGAATAGAGGACCAACGCGTACTTTCACCCCGAGGCCGTATCAGTCGAGATGATTGCCGTCTTTTTTGCTTGACAGCGGCTGATATAATGCATAGGGTTTAAAGGAGATGGAATATATCCGCTTTTTGTCTGTCAGCATACGGACCTGCGTTATATCAATCAGTTCAAGGGGGAAACAATGAAAAAAAATCTTTTGATAATGATGGCACTGATGGCAATCGGGCCGGCCCTGCTTCATTCCCAATCCCTCGAGCCCTTCAGCAGCAGACTCAGGGTTTCGCCCGGCAATTATAAATCCGGTTCATGGACAAGACTTCCGCTTATTACATGGGGGGCGGACATCGTCACGATACACGCGAACGGGGGCAAGACCAGAACGGCTTCCGGCTCTCCTTTTCAGGACAAGGGATTGAAAATCGAGCTTTTCAGGGAAGATAATTTCCAGAAGCAGGTTGAAATGTACATGAAAGGGGACATCGTCTATCTGCGGGGAACGATGGGTATGATCAACATGGCCGCCGACATCACCGAAAAGTCGGACAATACACGGATGGTCGTCGTCTACCAGCACTCATGGTCCGCGGGCGGCGACGCCCTTGTCGTTAAACAGGGTATCCGGAATATCGGGGACCTGAAGGGGAAAACAATAGCGATCCAAAGTTACGGTCCCCATATCGATTATCTGATGAAACTGCTGGACGATGCGCATCTTTCCATTAATAATGTTTCGATTCTCTGGACAAAAGACCTCGTGGGCCCCGAAGGCGACACGCCGATGGCGAAACTCTACACGAAGAAGGTCGATGCCGCATTCGTCATTATCCCCGACGCGCTTGCCCTTACATCGGACGGAACGGTGGGGACGGGGGCCGAAGATTCCGTCAAGGGCGCCCGTATCCTTCTTTCGACGAAAACG
The DNA here is from genome assembly GCA_016930085.1 of Spirochaetales bacterium. Classification (NCBI taxonomy): domain Bacteria; kingdom Pseudomonadati; phylum Spirochaetota; class Spirochaetia; order Spirochaetales; species Spirochaetales bacterium. The sequence continues at coordinate 20,974 of JAFGHO010000116.1, read as the reverse complement.
GCAAACAGGATTATCAGTGACGTTTATGCCGTGCGAAAGGATTACTTCAAAGCGCACGGGGACGAAGTGAGTAAATTCGTCCATGCGATGTTCATCGCCGAAGAAGAAGTGAAGGATATTTTCAAAGATACGAGAAGCACCGCCTATAAAAACCTCATGACGAACGCTGCAACCATTCTTTTGGACAGTTCCGGAGCGGCAAGCGAAGTTTCGGGAATGTACTTTGACGCCGAACATTCGGGTTTCAATGGAAACGTCAAATATTTCAAGGACGCCAATTACCCGAGGGGATTCGACAAACTCAACAGGGAGATTCAAAAATCTTTCATTACATTAAAACTTTTGACCAAAACAATATCCATCGCTCAGGGTGACTGGAATTATACCGATTTCAAGAAGGGATTGAAATACGCCGATCTCAAGGAAGCATCCCGTTTTGATTCGGACGAAGTATCGACAGTGATCGCAAAAAAACAGATGCAGGACACCCTTGATGATTCTTCACTTTTCTCATTCAAAATTTACTTCAAACCGAATCAGAACTCGTTTTCCGTCGACCTGTACCGGGATGAATTCGAACGGGTGATCGATCTCTCATCCACTTATGGCGGCGCCGTTATCACGGTCGAAGGACATTCCGATCCCATGGAATATTTGCGGAAAAAAAAACAGGGCGAACAGGAAGTGGTGCTTAGCCGGATCATGCAGGCGGCAAAAAATCTCAGTTACAGCAGGGCAAATGCGGTGCGGGACGAGATCATCGACTATTCAAGAAAAAGGGGCATCACCCTCGATCCGAATCAATTCGCCACTATCGGACTCGGTATTACCAGGCCGGTATATGAAGTACCGAAAACGGAAAAGGAGTGGCTTGAAAACATGAGGGTTGAGTTCAGGATTATTCAGGTGGAAGCAGAGTCGGATGTTTTCATTCCGCTTGACTGAACGGGCCTCAGAGAGAGGAGAATACGATGGCAAGAAACAGTAACATTGGATCGATCGTCATCACACTGGCGGTGATCGGAGTGATCGGTTTTTTTATCTATTCGGTCTTTATCGAAGACGCATCATCTCCGCAAACCGGTACCGGGAGTACCTACGGAGATCCTTATAGTGCGGCAGCGGATGAAACAAGCCGTTGGCCCGGCAGTATCGATACCGCCGGGGTCGAACCGGAAGACGATTTTCTCATGAAAAACTATTACCTTATCCTTGACGGTTCCGGCAGCATGAACGGCGAGAAGATGGATGTGGCGAAAGAAGCCTTGATCAGATTTATCGCACAGGTGCCGGACAATGCGAATATCGGACTTCTGGTGTTCGACGAGACGGGGCTTTCCGAACGTTCGGGACTCGGGGATTCCAGACAGCGGATACTCGAAGAGATCCGCCAGGTAAGGGCGTCGGGGTACACGCCGCTCAGAAGTGCGCTTGAAATCGCATTCGATAAAATAACCAGGCAGGGCGCCCGGCAATTCGGCTACGGCGAATACAATATCGTCGTCGTCACCGACGGAGAGGCAAGTGACGGCGAAGAACCCGACAGAATCGTAAACACGATCCTGGGAACGAGTCCGGTCGTCATCCACACCATCGGTTTTCAGATCGGACCACACCATTCACTGAATCAGCCGGGCCGAATTTATTACAAACAGGCCGATAATTTTACGGAGTTGAGCAAAGGGCTTGAGGAAGTCCTTGCGGAACTCGAGAGTTTCAGTGTGATGAAGTTCGAGTGACGAGGTCGCAACAGATTTTTTTCGGGACTTGAAACAGATTTTCTCCAAGAAATACCGGATAAAATAGCCATAAGAGCGAAGGAGGAGAGGGAATGAAAACACATACGATCATCGCCATCATTGTGGTTGTTGTCGGTATTACGGCAATCGTCATTTTCAGACTCGTTTTGCCGTCTTTGCAGGACGAGTTCGCATACGGCACCAGCGACGCGAAAAAACTCAAAGGCGAGGTTTCGATCGCCCTTGACAGCTGGATCGGATATTTCCCTTTTCAATCACAGGTTTTCAAGAAACTCATGCGCGAAGCCGGATACAAAGCGGTCATTATCGACGATGAAGCGAATTACCCCCTCCGTATGGAACGTCTCAAAAAGGGCGAAATCGATTTCGCCGTTTGTACGATCGATTCGTATCTTATCAATGGCGTCAGTTTCGATTTTCCCGCTACGATAATCCTTGTCATCGATGAATCGAAAGGCGGGGACGCGATGGTCGCCTGGAAGTCGAAAATGGAAAACCTCGACAAACTGAAAACGGCCTCAGGTTACCGGATTGCGTTTACCCCGGGCTCCCCGAGCGAGCACCTCCTTAAAACTATCGGGGTTCACTTCGGCATTCCGAGGCTTCTGGAGAAAAAAGGCGACTGGCGTATCGAAACGGTCGGCGCGGAACAGGCATACCGGGAACTGATGAAAAAAAACGCGGATATTGCCGTTCTCTGGGAACCCCATGTCACCTCGAGCCTCGCCAATCCGGACATCGTCAAACTCCTCGGTACAGACGATACGGAAAAACTCATTATCGACATACTCCTTGTAAACAGAACATACAGCAGGGACAACCCGGATATGTGCCGGCTTGTCGTCGAAAAATATTTCGAGACGCTCGGTATCTACACCTCAGAGGCGAACCTGCTCGAAGAAGATATTGTCCGCCATACGAAAATGAAAGCGGAGGAGTCCGCATCCATGCTTAAAGGCGTCCGATGGGTGGGTCTCAATGAAAACACCAGGTGGTTCGGCATCGATTCGACAAATACGGCATACAGGGAGGAATTGTCGGCCGCCATCGATTCGACCATAAAAATCCTGCTCGAAAACGAGGATTTTACCGCGAATCCCCTTCCGGGGGAGGATCCCTATACGATCATCAATTCCTCGTTTATCGAAAACATCTATATTGCGGGGGGGCCTTCCGATATATCTGATGACGGCAGCGAAGATTCCTTCACAAGGGATTTTACCCCCCTCTCCGACGAGCAATGGGAGAAATTGGATGTCGTTGGCACCCTCAAGCTGCGACCGATTACATTTAGAAGCAGCACCGCCGAACTCGACGAACTCGGCGAGATACAGCTTGACATTATCGTCGAAAACATAAAACATTACCCCAATTTCCGGATCATGGTCAAAGGACACACGGATCAGCGGGGCGACCGGGCCGCGAATCTCAAGCTCTCACGCGAACGTGCCGATGCGGTAAAGGCGTATATCGTCCGTTATTATTCGGTGGATCCCGACCGTATACGTTCGGTCGGCGTGGGCGGATCGGAACCTTTACCCCGGTCGGGCGGGGAGTCCGCCAGGGCATACAGCGACAGGCTCAAAAGGGTCGAAATATATCTCGTTTCCGCACGGCTTCAGGGAGGCTGATACATGGGGAAAAAGCAGAATATAAGGAAGATCGACTTTTCCCGGGAATCGATCAAAAAAGCGGTCACCGAAAGGATCATCCAGCATCCGCTCTCCACCTACAGTCTCGCACTCGGCGCCGTCGGACTGACGGCGTCCCTCCTGCTTTTTCCCGGCACACCCCTTCTCATCGCCTCACTCTGCGCGCTGGGTGTCGGTGCGGGAAGCACCGCGGTCAATTTTACCTTACGCCGGAACACCATGGAAGCCAATTACCTTTCCCACCTCAATAAACTCATCGACAGGCAGAAGCAGATGGTACTTTCGCGGTTGAAACGGGAATTATCCAAGTTCGGTACATCGAAAAGCCTCAAGGTTTTTTCCGACCAGGCGGTAAAGCAGTATGAAAAAATACGGGCGAAATTCGATAATTTCAAACGGATACTTTCGGAGAAATTCGATGTTTCCGAACTTTCCTACGCCCGTTTTTTCGGAACGACCGAACAACTCTATCTTTCCGTCCTCGATAACCTCGAAGATATCATGAACTCGCTCGAGACGATCAGCAACATCGACGATGCGTATATCGAGGAACGGCTCGCCTACCTTGCCGGCCTCGAGAAGCCGGAAGAAGCGGATATGCGGGAAATCGAAACCCTCACGATAAGAAAGGATCTCAAAAAAGATCAGAGTGAACATATCAATGAACTACTGACCATTAATGAAGAAGCGATGACGCAGATCGATCTTTCCATGTCCGTCATATCGAGGATGAAGACGAAAACAGGCCACGCATCGATCGATATGGAAAGTGCGAGAAAGGATCTCGAGGATCTCATCAATCGCACGAAAAAATATTCCATGAAATAAGGAGGAACATATGGCCGATGTGAAACTGGCAACCCTGCCTGATACCGCAACCCTGAAAAAGGAAATGGGGTTCGAAGGCGGCCCACTGGTCAAGCTCGAAGATAATGCGGTGAAGCTGCTCGAAAAGGAGGCCGACGATTTTGTCGACAAACTTATCGACATTTCGATGGAAAAAGCCGAAGAACGGGAAAACGGGAAACTGGCGGTCGAAGTGATCGGAACGGCCGTACAGAAGGATGCCGCGGCGAAAAGCCAGATGCTTCAGCAGCCGATCAGGGAGCTTTCGAGGAGAAGTGAAGACGGCGGGGAGGTGGCCAATGCCCTCATTGATCTCAAATTACGGGTCGAAGACCTGGACCCGGGCAAGATCGACATCGGGAAGCCGGGGTGGTTTTCGCGTGCGGCCGGAAAGATCCCCTTTATCGGGAGCCAGTTGAAACGGTATTTTTCCAAATACGAAAAATCGCAGACGATCATCAATGCGATTATCAACTCCCTCAAAAACGGAAAAGAACGGCTTACGCGGGACAATATGATGCTCGCGGAGGACCAGACAAGCATGAGAGACATTACCCAAAGACTCGGCAAGGCCATAAAACTGGGAGAGCTTATCGACGCAAAACTCCGGTACAAACTCGAACGTGAGATACAGCCGGACGACCCCCGGTGCCGGTTTATCAGCGACGAACTCCTTTTTCCCCTGCGGCAGCGGATAATGGACCTTCAGCAGCAGCTCGCCGTGAACCAGCAGGGCGTTCTTGCAATCGAATTGATACGTCGCAACAACAAAGAGCTGATCCGCGGCGTCGACAGGGCGGTGAATGTTACCGTGAATGCACTTCAGGTCGCCGTTACCGTGGCCCTGGCCCTGAACAACCAGCGTATCGTTCTCGACAAGATCAACGCGGTCAACCTCACCACCTCCAACCTCATTGCGCAAACCGCGCAGCGCCTCAGGATGCAAGGGACCGAAATCCAGAAACAGGCTTCGGAAAGCATGCTGCAGTTCGAAGCGTTAAAATCCGCCTTTACGGATATTTCCGCCGCCATGGAAGAGATTTCCAGGTACCGCAGAGACGCGCTTCCCAAAATGGCACAGACAATCGTCGAGTTCGACGACCTCATTTTGAAAGGGGAAGAGCAGATCAAAAAACTGGAAAAGGGGAATATATCGAATCCGGCACTCAGACTGAGTGTGGACTCGGATTGAGTACGGATACCGAATCACGCCTATGGATGACAGACTATCCGAACTCATCGTGAAGCGGACGGAAGAGTCCCATAAAACATACGGATTCAGGGAAGATCACAATCCGAGACTTCCCGCAGACTGGTGGTACCAGACATCGGTCGAGGGACAGGTGCTTTTTATCGTCTTCTACACCCAGGCGTGCAGGTGGGCAAAATGCCTGGGGTGCAACCTTCCGTCGAAGGTATCCCAACACCATGTCGATTTCAGGGATATCATCAAACAGACCGAATTCATCTTTCATTATCTCCTGGGCGAGCGGCAGAAACAGGGCCTGAAAAAAATCATTCTTTCGAACAATGGATCCGTCCTCGACGAAGCGACCCTTTCCACGACCGCACTCCTTCATTTTATCACTCAGATGAATATCCACTGCCGTAACATTTCGGTACTTACCATCGAAAGCAGGGCTGAATACGTGGATCCGGCGGAATGTGAAGTGATACACAGGGCGATCGGCGAAGGTGAAACAAAAACGACACTCGAGATCGCCATCGGTTTCGAGGCCTTCAATGATGACATACGCAACAAGCACTTCAACAAAGGTCTGGATCTCGATGTGTTCGAAAAACTCGCCGCCATGTGCGCGCGCCATGCTTTCAGACTCAAAACCTACTTTATGCTCAAACCCGTTCCGGGCCTGTCCGAAAGCGATGCGGTCACCGATATCGTCGACGGTCTTCATTACCTGGACAATATCTCGAAAAATCTCGGCCTCGAGATCAATATGCACCTCAACCCCACCTTTGTCGCTCGGGGAACCCCGCTCGAGAAGGCCTTTCGGGAAGGGAAATATTCCCCTCCCCTGATGGAAAGCCTGCGTACGGCCATACTGGCTGCTGAATCGACCCATGTTTCGCTGTTTGCCGGGCTCAATGACGAGGGACTTGCCGTCCCCGGAGGTTCGTTCATAAGGGAAGGCGATGGGGAACTCGTTACCCTCATCGAAGAATTCAATAGAACCCAGGATTTCAATTTATTGAAATAGATTTCAATTTATTGAAATAGATTTCAATTTATTGAATATAGATCAGAGGTAAAAGCCGTTTTTATCACTACTCACTTGACAGGGAAAATCCCATCCGTTAAGCTTTGTGTCATACCCTTTATTAAAGGAGAAAATAATGAAAAAAGTAGTCTGGATTGCGGCCACAGTGATGGCGTGCTGTCTTGTTTTTACGGCGGCTTCCTGCGGAAAACAGTCCTCAGGTACATCCGCAACGGGGGATGCCTCCGATAATCCCGTACGGCAACTCAAGGGGAAAGAGATCAAATGCGAACAATACTCAGTATCGCATTACCTCGTACTTCGTGCCCTGGAATTGAACGGGATGAAGGAAAACGATGTCACGATCGTGAATACCCCCGGAGATGAAGCGGGACAGCTTTTCCTTACCGGCGGGGCGGACGTTGTAGCAACCTGGAATCCCAATCTTTTCCTTGCGGAAGAACAGGGCAAGGGAACCGTTATTTTTTCGAGTAAGGACATTCCGGGTGAAATCATCGACCTCATCGTTTTCGACAAAAGCATGATCGATAAAAAACCGGAAATCGCCCTGGCCGTCACCTATGCCTGGTACGATGCCATGGAATACTTCAACAATACCTCGACAAAAGAGGATGCGATAAAAATCATGGCGGACGCGGCAGGAGCCTCCGTTGAAGATTTCAAGAAAATGCTCCGCGGGACCGATTTGTATGTCGACCCGCTCGATGCCTCCGATTTCTTCAACAGCCAGACAATTCTGGAAACGGAAGAAAAAGTAAAAGCGTTTTCGAAGGCCCACGACCTTATCCAGACGGACGTTAACCTCAGTCTCAATTCAACATATATCGATCACTATATCAAAAACGGCGGGCTCGTCGACAATCCCGCCTCTGAAATCGATCCCACACCCTACAAAGTGGGGATATCGATCTGGACGGGATGGATGCCCTTCTGGCTCATCGAAGCAAAGGGCTTTCTCGAAAAACGGTGCAGGGATTTCGGCGTAAATGTCACGCTGGAAAAATATAAGGAATACATGGCTTCCGTCGAGAGTTTTACCGCGAGGAATGTCGTCGGCTGTTCCATGACGATCATGGAAGCCCTCCAGCCGGCGAATTCGGGTATCGCCGTGGAAGCAGTGGTTGTCAATGATATAAGCAATGGGGGGGATGGTATTCTCGTCAAAAAATAAGAAGCGGACGTTGAGGCTTTTTTCATGAAAAACGGGATCTTCACTGTTTTTTCCCAAGGAATATCGTATCCGGCATCGCCGGTCCGTTGTGGAGTATGTCGTTTTCTCACCCCCTGAACGGAACGAAACAGGAAAGCGGGTATGGCAGACAAAAAAAAGAAGAAAAACTCGTTTTTTTCAATCGGCGGAAGTGTAAATAATCTATTCCTCAAAGCAGGAATCGGCCTTGTACTTTTCGCCCTTATCGTTGGGGCCTATGCATATACCTCCTGGGTACGTCACATAGAAAACCCGCAGGACAGGATGGCGCCGACCCTTGAACAGATAGTCGAGGGAATCAAGGACACCTTTCAGGCAGGAAATACCGAAAACCCCACGTTCGGCGATATACGGATTGTTCGTGATATAAGCGCGAGTTTGACGCGGCTTTTCTGGGGCATGCTGATTTCTATCATTCTTTCCGTATTTATCGGGCTTTATTCGGCGGCGTTCGGTTTTTTTGACAGGCTTAATATGCCGCTGATAAGAAGTTTCAGTTTTATTCCGCCTATCGCCCTCCTTCCCCTCATCTTTGTCTGGCTCGGCAGATACCCGGAAGCGGCGAAAATCGTCGTTATCATCGCCGGCACCTTCTTTGTCATGGTCACCGATGTGTACATGCGGGCGAAACATATCCCGAAAAAACTCATCGACAAGGGGTATACCCTCGGTGCATCGACCGCCGAAGTCCTTCACAAGATAATGCTCAGGTATTGTATGCCGGGGATCATCGAATCCATCCGGCTTGCGATGACCCCCGCATGGATTTTTCTCATTGCCGCCGAATTTTCACTCCCCTCGACGGCGGGACTCGGATATTATATGAACGTGGTGAGACGGCAACTCGGCGTCAACATTATCCTCTGGTACATCTTCGTTATTGTCGTCATCGGGGTAATCGTCGATATATGTCTGAAAACGCTCAATCGTCTCACGAACAAATGGTATTTTGAAAAATAAAAGGGGCCGTGATGGGTATAAACAGAGAAAACGAAGACATGGCGATGCAAACGGATACCGTACTCGAACTCAAGGATATCAGCCAGGAGTTCGAGTGCGACGACGGGACAATTCACCGTGTCCTCGATCATATCAATCTTAAAGTGAAAAGGGAAGAGTTTATTTCCCTTGTCGGTCCGAGCGGATGCGGTAAAACCACCCTTCTCAACATCATCGGAGGATTTATGCCGCCCGCCGGAGGAGAGGTGCTTGTCGACGGAAAGACGGCGGGAAGACCGAACAGGGACAGGGGGATCGTCTATCAGGATTACGCGCTTTTCCCCTGGATGACCGTACTCGACAACATCACCTACGGTCTCGAACTCGAAAAAATCAATTTCCTGGAAAAATACATAGTACCCTTCAAATTCATGAAAATACGCAGGGAATCGGTCGAAAAGGCGAGATATTACCTCGAAGAAACGGGACTCTCGGAAGCGGCGCACAAATTCCCCCATCAGCTGAGCGGGGGTATGCGGCAGCGTGTCGCCATTGCCCAGGCCCTCATCATGAAGCCGAAAATTCTCCTTATGGATGAACCGTTCGGGGCGCTCGACGTTCAAACCCGCGAGGCCCTTCAGATCATGATGCTGAAAATAAGGGAAAGCGAGGACAACACGATCTTCTTCGTCACTCATGATCTCGAAGAAGCGCTGTACATCGGTACCCGGATCATTGTATTATCGCAGTATCATAACATAAGAGACGGCAAGCCCTCCGGAGCGCAGGTCGTTCATGACGAGGTGCTTCCCCCGGAACTCAATTTCTTGTCGACCGATCTGAAAGATACATCGAAGTTCAGGGATATGATCGGAAAGCTTATGAAGGTTGGTTTTGAACCGCGCGTGAACAGGGAAATAGAAGCCTTTAACAAGGAACATAAATAAAAAAAACGGAGAAATATCACATGAAAATAAAGGGGAAAAATGTCGGCATAGCTCTCATGGGCTGCGGCGTCGTCGGAGGCGGTGTCGCTCAACTGCTTACAAGAGACAAATCGATTCTTGCCTCACGCCACACATTGCATCTCGAACTTCGTTATGTTCTCGATGTGGATTTTACACACGCCAGAAGCCTGGGTATCGACGAATCCCTTTTTTGCGGCGATATAGATACAATATTATCCGACAAATCCGTGGAAATCGTTGTCGAACTCATCGGCGGAACAACGATAGCGAAAGCATTCATGGAACGGGCAATACAGGCGGGGAAAAATATCGTTACGGCGAACAAGGCGCTTTTGGCCCATCATGGTCCCGAACTCCTCGCCCTCGCCAGGCGTCATGAGGTCACGATCGCGTTCGAGGCCAGTTGCGCGGGCGGTATTCCAATTATCAGGGCGCTCGTCGACGGCCTCATCGCCAACAGGATCGACGCGATCTACGGCATCGTCAATGGAACAAGCAACTATATCCTCACTTCCATGAGCCGTCATTCCCTTTCGTATGAAACGGCCCTTTCCGAAGCGCAGAAAGCGGGTCTGGCGGAGGCCGATCCCACACTCGATGTGGCGGGAATCGATTCGGGGCACAAGCTGGCGATCCTTTCGTCGCTCGCGTTCGGTAAAAGCGTCGATTTCAGCATCATCCCCGTTGAAGGAATCGACACACTCAATATATGCGATATCGCCTACGGAGAAGAACTCGGATATGTGATAAAGCTTCTCGCGATCGCCCAACGGCACGGGAACGGGGTCTGCCTTTACGTGCGGCCCGCGTTCATTTCCAAAGACCATCCCCTCGCATGGGTTTCCGGCCCCTTTAACGCGGTGAGTGTATACGGCCATGCAACCGGTCACACGATGTATTACGGAAAGGGTGCGGGAAGCGAACCGACCGCGTCGGCCGTCGTTTCGGATCTTTATCAGACAGCCGCCGGGATAACCGCCTCCCTCTTCGAGAACCTCAATCTCTGGCCGGATTTTGTACAGCCGGCGACCCAGCTTCCGAGGGAAGCCATTCATTCCCGCTACTATATCCGGATTACCGCGCAGGACTCCCCCGGCGTTCTCGCGAAAATCGCGGACCGGTTCGGAAAGCACCGTATCAGTATCAGTTCGGTGCTTCAAAAGGAAAATCCTCCGGAAGCGACACCGGGGGCGGGGGTGCCGGTCATTATCACCACCCACCCCGCGGATGAAGGAAACATTATCAGCGCCCTGAATGAGGTGGACAAACTCGAAGTGATCAAGGCGAAAAGTATCTGTATTGCCATCCTCGACGAGCATTGCTGAAACGGCGGTGCCGCTTGAAGTCGTTTGCTAATATTTTTCATTCCGGAAAAGGAGATACACGATGAAATATGTGATCGTCATCGCCGATGGCGCCGCTGACGTGCCCCTCGATGACCTCGGCGGGAAAACCCCCCTCGAGACGGCCCGTATACCGTATACGGACGAACTCGTCGCGAATGGTATTATCGGCTGCGTTCGAACCGTGCCGCCCGGAATGCAGCCCGGATCCGATGTCGCCATCATGTCCCTTCTCGGCAATGATCCTGCCGCCTGTTACAGCGGCAGGGCCCCCATCGAAGCGGTCGCGAGGGGAATCACCCTCGGACAATCCGAGTGGGCCTTTCGCTGCAACCTCGTGACCATCATCGACAATGTCATGATCGATCACTCGAGCGACAACATATCCTCCGAAGAAGCGGCAATACTGATCGGGGAAGTGAACCGGCGGTTCGGATCGGAAACACTCGCCTTTTACAGCGGCGTCAGCTACAGAAACCTCATGACCTACAAAGGCGATTTCGACGGGGTTACAACGCCGCCGCATGATATCCTCGACAAAGAGATATCGCCGTACCTCCCGCAAGGCAGGGGGGCGGATCTGCTGCAATCAATGATACGCGAATCACAGGTCTTTCTTCCCGATCATGAGGTCAATCGCAACCGGAAAAAGGCAAACAAGCATCCCGCCACGAGTCTCTGGTTTTGGGGGGAAGGAACTCCGCCCGTTTTTGAATCCTTCAAGAAAAAATACGGGCTAAGCGGAGCGATCATCGCCGCGGTCGATCTCGTCAGAGGAATCGGCATACTGATGGGATGGGACGTCATCGACGTGCCGGGGGCGACCGGTTACTTCGACACCAGCTATGAGGGAAAAGGCTCCCACGCGATCGATGCGCTTGAGGATTACGAGGTTGTCTGCGTCCATATCGAGGCCCCCGATGAAGCGGGTCATGCCGGTCTTCCGCACGAGAAAATCAGGGCGATCGAAGCGATCGACACCCATATTGTCGGTCCGATCGTACACCATCTGCAAAGCGGAGGGCTTCCGTGGCGGATGCTGCTCATGCCGGATCATCCCACGCCGAGTACCATCCGGACGCATACCGCAGACCCGGTGCCCTTTGTTATCGGAGGAAGCGATATTGAACCGAATGGAAGAACTTCGTTTACCGAACAGGAAGCCGCGATTCGTGGTTTCATGGTCGAAAAGGGCCATACACTGATGGATTTCTTTCTCTCACCGCGTCCGAAACTGCTTTAGGGCTGCAGACCTTGAAATGACCGGCGTTTTCGACTAATCGGGGAACATATCGTTGACGAATCTTTCGATTATTTTCCGGAACTCGTCAGGAATTTTAATGAACTCGATCCCGTTATCATACCCCTTCTGATTTCCGATTTCAAAGGATTCCGTCCAGACGACCTTCCCGATCGCTTCGATAACCGTATCGATCCCCTGCAACCGTAATTTCAGGTGTAAAATATCCCCTTTATGGAGGGGTTCACTGGTGATAAGACAGATACCGCCTTTACTGATATCCTTTGTTTTCGACACCCCCCCCTGTGCGTCGCCCGTCACTTTTTCGCTGCTTATCCTGTTATATTCGATATCTGATGCAAGACTGAGTCTTGGAAATGTTCGCATGTCTCCCATTCAATCGACTCCCCGGATTTATCATGACGCTTTAATGAAAGCTTCTATACATACTCTAATTTTTGCCGCCCGATAAGTCAAGGGAAAATCATCATTACCGAAAAGTTCTTATATATGCAGATATGATTTCAGTTTTTCAAAGGCTTGTTCCCGTTCCGAAACACCCGTTTTTTTGATCGCTTTTCGTAAAACAACTTCCCACTGCCGTTCTTCCAGATTAAGCCGGACTTCCTCGATCAATTCAAGAATATCGGAATTATCGAGGTTGTAAATGCGGTTATTATCATGAAAGAACAACCCGGAAAGTCTATTGATATATTCTCCGATAGTCTGTGAACCGCGTTTGTTTTTTTTGCGATCAAGAGCTTCCTGTTTTTTGATCGATCGTTTTAATTCCCTGTTTCTTCTGTCGATATCAGTACTTTTCATAATAATCACCCGATATTCCTCTTTCAAGTTTCTATAAAACGTTTCCGTTTGCCATTGCCCGTCACCGGCTTCTATCATCCGACGGACGTAAAGCCGCTTCTCAATAGAATATACCTGATACGATAAATATAAACAAGGGGGTGAAAAGAAATTTGCTCCTCAGCACGGATCCGCTCTCACCGCCGCATTATAAAAGATAAATCTTTTTATAGTGATCCCTCATCAATGCTCCATACTCCATGCGGTAGCGGTTTACGGCGGCGGGAAGGGTATCGCAAATATCCGCAGCCGTGATACCGTCTTTGCCCTTTTTACCCGCGGATAGATCCCCCGAAAGGCCGTGTATGAAAACACCGGCCGCAACGGCTTCGGAAACCGGCAGTCCCAGGGTATAGGCGGCCGCGATAGTTCCCGTTAAAACATCACCCGAACCCGCCGTTCCCATGCCGGAGTTGCCGCTCATGTTGATTCTCACCCGCCCGTCCGGCGCACCGATCAAAGAATGGGCTCCCTTGAGAACGATATACGACGAAAGCTTTCGGGCCGTATCCCGGCAGACACTGACGCCGTCCGAAAGGACTTCCCCGACCGTTTTTCCGCTGATGGCAGCCATTTCACCGGGATGCGGCGTAAGGACGGTATGGGCCTTCCGTTTTTCGACGATCGACGGGTCGGCGGCGAGGGCCGTAAGCCCGTCACCGTCGACGAGCAGCGGAACCTCGATCATTTCCGCCAGGCTTCGCACCAGTCCGGCCGTTTCGGGATGCAGCGACAGGCCGGGACCAATGACCACCATATCGGAGGCCGCGGCACACCGAAGCAGCCTTTCGAGATTGCCCGCGCCGATACTTTTCGCATCGGTCTCCTCCATGGGTATGAAAACGACTTCCGGCGCCGCCTGGGCGATATGGGGAACCATCGACGCGGGGGCCGCGAGTCTCGCATAACCGCCGCCCGCCTTGAGAAAAGACCGCGACGCGAAACCCGGCGCGCCGTAGTAGGAGGCGGCGCCGGCGATGAAAAGGACATCCCCGAACGTTCCCTTGTGCCCGTTTTCATCGCGTTCGGGCAGCGGAAGGGGAACCGAAATTTCAGTCTCGATCTCGGGCGTTCGAGTGAGGGGGGGCGGAAACGAGATATGGGAAACAAACAGCTTGCCGCAATGGTGAAAACCCGGAAAACGTATATTTCCGATTTTCGGCAGGCCGAATGTCACCGTGTAATCAGCTTTCACCGCTTCACCCATGATGTTTCCGGTATCGCCGTTGACGCCGGAAGGAATATCGAGACTCAGTATCGGTTTGCCGCATGTATTGATTGCCCGCACGATATCGAGATAGCGCCCCCCGATGTTCCGCGTAAGGCCCGTTCCAAAAAGGGCGTCCACGATAACATCGGCATCGGCGAGTTCTTCGGCCAGCATCGCGGCTTCAGGGCATTGGACGAGCGGAACATCCGTTTGCGAGAGGATGTTAAAATTTATGGCCGATGCACCTTTGAAGCCTTTCATGTCAAAGGCTATATATACGCGGACCGCGCTTCCCATTGAATGGAGTTTGCGTGCGACGACAAGCCCGTCGCCGCCGTTATTACCCGTGGCACAGATGACGGCGAAACGCTTTTCGACGATTCCCGTTTCCTCGAGCAGGACGGTGTGGGCGGCGATACCGGCGTTTTCCATGAGGATCTCCTCCGGAATCCCGTAGTCCCTGACGGCACGTTGATCCAGTTTCCTCATTTGTTCGACACTGCTTACCTTCATGGTTCTCAATCTCCTCTCGCTGTTTGCTTTGTATCATGATTACGGTTCGCCGTTCCGTTTCTGCCATTACTATGCAATAAAAACGGCGAATATACAAGATTATTCCCGTTCAGAGAGAAACACCGAGCGTATCGCAAAGGTTCGTCATTTGGCCGGCCGCTTTTCCCTGCAGAAAAATATCGGTAAGCGAGTGAGTGAACATTGAAGGGGTGGTGTTGATTTCGATGATGTCGGCCCCATTCTCCTTCGCGAAGGAGACGATCATCGAAGCAGGCATCACCTCCCCCGTGGTCCCGATCACAAGCAGAACATCCGCTTCTTCCGCCTGTCTGAAAGATTCCCGCTGGACGCCGGGTGATATCGGTTCGCCGAAAAAGACGATATCGGGCTTAACTATACCCCCGCATGCAGGGCATTCGGGGACCGGTTGCGCGGGATCGACATCGGCAAATCGAGTCCTTTTGCGGCACTTCGTACAAACGACGTGCCGCAGGTTGCCGTGAAAATCGATCACGATACGGGAGCCCGCTTCCTGATGAAGGTTGTCGATGTTTTGTGTAATCACCGCATGAAGCAGACCGCGGTTCTCCATGGCGGCTAGGGCGCTGTGGGCGGCATTCGGTTTCACTTTGCCGTAAAACTCGTAAAAGAGTTTTTTGACGAGCCGCCACGAATCTTCGGGATTGGACTTGAAATAATCGATATGAAAATAGTCGGGATTGTAAGTATTCCACAATCCTTTTTCACCCCTGAACGGGGGGATGCCGCTTTCAACTGAAATACCGGCCCCGGTAAAAGCGACGATTTTTCCAGCTTTTTTGATGAGGTGCACCGCGGCTTTCAGGTTTTCTTTTTCCATAATTCACCCCTTACCGGTCGTGCGATTATATCATGCTTCGCAATATATGCTGAAGTCCGTAGCCCGTTCGTTCACTCGTTTTTCACATCGATGCTCAATCGGCCCTTTTCATCATCGCGATCGATCGAAAGCAGAGTTGTCCGCTACCGGATCTGCCGCAACGCCTGGGAAATGTTGAGGGAATAATCCCCGATCTGTTCGAAGTGGCGCACGATATCGATAAAGAGGAGTTCCGGCTTCACGTTCGAACCGGATTGAAGCCGTTTTCGCGCGTTTCTCTTCAATTTGTCGCGCATGGAATCGATCATATCCTCGAGCTCGTATGCCCTGTCGAGGTCGTAACTACTCAAATGCCGGTTGAGGTGTTCCCGGTAAAAGGCGATGAATGCTTTCACATATCCCGAAAAGGTACCGATTTCTTCAAGGGCCCTTTTATTGAGTACGTATTTCTTGTCATAACGGCGCTGCGCCAGAATCATGAGATTATAACACGAGTCCCCGATGCTTTCGAGTTCATGGGTAATGCGGAGCATCGAGGTGACGTTCTGCGAACTTTTTTCCGTCAGGTTTTCACGCGCGAGTTCCGCCAGATACGCCGATATCTGCTCCTGCATCTGGTCCGTCAATTCCTCCATCTCCTTTACCCGTTCGACGAGCTGCCGCATCTTTTTGTCCGGGTTATTGAAGACCTCGCAGAATATATCGAACATCCCGCCGGTCACATCCGCCATTTTACTCACTTCCTGTTTCGCCTCGATGATATTCAGTTCCGGGGTATCCTGGAGGGGGGACTTGAAATAATTCAACCTGTACCCGGCAGCCTGTATGTCCCGTTTTCCCGGTCGGACAAGCTTCTCGACAAGCCGGGCGAACAGCGGGATAAACCAGATAAAGACAAAGGTATTGGTAAGGTTGAACATGGTATGGAAAAGCGAAAGATGGACGGGAATCTGGGCGGCATCCGCAGGATCGGCCGGCATAATCACATAGACAAGTTTGATGAACCATTTAAATACGACAAGCATCCAGACGACACCGATCACATTGAAGAGAAAGTGGGCCCGCGCCGCCCTCCGGGCCGCTACATTCGTATTGAGCGAGGCGAGGTACGCGGTGATCGTGGTCCCGATGTTTTCTCCGAGCACGATCGCCGCGGCCGACGGGAACTGTATCCACCCCGCAAAAGCCATTGCGATCGTGATTGCCATTGCCGCGCTCGAGGACTGGACGATAACCGTGACCATTGTCCCGAGAAGGACGAACAGGAGAAGGGAAACGGGTCCCATATCTTCGAAATTTCTCACGAACTCGAATACTTCCGTATGCTCCTTGATCGGCGGGACGGAGTTTTTCAGAAACATGAGGCCAAGGAAAAGCAGTCCGAAGCCGACCAGCACCTCGCCGAAATCCCTCCTTCCGGGTACTTTTGAAAAGAAAAAGGGGAACCCGATCCCGACGACCGGCAGGGCGATACAGGTGATATCGAACTTGAACCCGAATATGGAGACGATCCACCCGGTCACCGTCGTCCCGATATTGGCGCCCATGATCACACCGATTGCCTGCGTGAGTGAAAGCAGGCTCGCGTTCACGAAACTCACCACCATGACGGTTGTCGCCGATGAGGACTGGATAATCGATGTGATAAGAAAACCGGTAAGTACGGCGGCAAATCGGTTTCTCGTCATGAAATTGAGGATCGACTGGAGACGTTCTCCCGCGACTTTCTGAATACCGTCACTCATGATCTTCATGCCGTAGAGAAAGACGGCGAGGCTTCCCGCGATATTGAATATCTTTACAATGACATCCATCATTAACCCGCTTTCATTTCATGTCCGCTTCCGGTATATCATATACCCGGTTTTCACTTTTTTATAAATGAAAACGAATGAAAAGTAAAGGGGCATTATCACCGAATGCCGGTTTCGGGGTGTTATTGCGGATTCCGTCTCATACATGAAGCCCTTGCCGAATCATAGTAAAGTCCGTATAGTATAGTCTCGACCGGATGGAAACCAGAAAGGAGCATCATATGAATGGAGAAATCCCTTACGTTCTTTCCGAGCATACCATAATAGGAAAAATCAGGGACGCTTCCGATTATTACCTGATCAATCTCCTTACCGGCGGCGCCGCCATCGTTCCCGAGGAAACGGCGCTTTCTATATCAAAAGGAAATTTTCAAAATCAGGAGGATCTGCTGGTCCGCAAAGGTTTTCTTTTAAACAAAGAAGATGAAAAAATAATGTTCATCAACGCCTATCTCGACTTCTCGAAAAGACAATCGTCTTCACGGATGGATCTCTTTCTTATACCGTGGTATACGGACGGGGCCGGTTTGCCGATCAAGGGTAAGGATGAAAAAATGAAAGCGGACGAACCCATCCGGCCCGAGGTCGTCGATGCCTTCTTTCGCCTTGTCGATTCCCGATACAGAAACAGGAAAAAGAGAATCGTAATCTGCGGCGGGGAGCCCTTCCTCACCGGCGACACATACGAAAGCATTATCGATGATATTATGACCGGCTCCGCAGAAAGGGGTATCAAGGTTTCCTTCTCGACAAACGGCCTTACTCTTTCCGAATACCCGATAAGACTGGAGCCCGGTGCAACGGATGAAATTCACATCCTGTTCGATATGGAAGGCGCGTTCGCGAAGGAGGGAGGTAAAACACCGGACATCCGCAGTTCGACTGGAATCCCCGGTCTTCCGGAAAAAACGGCAAGCGGTATCGATGAAGTCCTTTCCCGCGGCATCCCGCTCTGCCTCGACATACGGTGCCGGAGACAGGACCTGAAAGGACTGCATACCCTTGCCGCCTTTACGTTCGAGCGGGGCTGGACGGAAAATGAATTTTTTCGCGCCAGGCTTGGAAACCGGCGGCATATTTTTTATTGCCCCTCGGAAAATGAAATCATCTCAAGCGATGAATCATTCCTCTCCGCCCTTTACGAGACGGTAATCGATTACCCGGAAATACTCGAACTCTTGCAACCTTTCCGCGGTATTTCGTACGAACTTCTTCAAAAGAAGGAACTCCCCCCTCCCTCCTTTGATGCATGCCCTGCAATCATATCGTCTTTGACATGCGATCATACGGGAAAGCTTTTTTTGTGTCCCCTTGCCGCAATTGAGTCGAAAAGCGATATCGGCAGATATTATCCGGAGGAATCGTGGAATGAAGCGGAGATCGACCGTTATAAGGACCGGGATATCACAACGATAACGGAATGCCGCCTTTGCAGCTATCGACTCGCCTGCGGGGGCGGTTGTCCGCTTAACGCGCGGACGGGACACGGGAACCCGGCCGACTCCGATTGCCGGCCCGTTGCGGTGTCGTTGGACGCGGGCATGTCGCTTTATTTCGAGAAAAAAGTGATATCCAGTTAGGAAATCCCCTCGCCCCTGTTAATGGAAACGGTTTCCCGAGGAAGTATCTCCTTGAGAGGTGGTCCATTGAACCGCCGCCTTTATTTTGATTGAAAGGCAAAGCCTTTCGATCTTCCCGTCCGTTTTGGCAACAATGCCGCAACGTTCGGGGTACATCCTTTCCGGACGTATTTTTACCCGGCGTCTTTTTCCGTTCCATCACCCTCATCCGGCTTTTCTTCCGAGGGTCCCGGATCCTTCCGGCTTTTTTCGTTTTCCATCGCGGAAGCCGTATCATTCTTTTCTCCGGCCGGCTTTATTCTTTTCTCATTTTCAACAAGCCCCCTTCGCTTTTCCGATTCTTCCCTGACTGTTTTCGTAAAATCATTGAGAAACCGTGAAAATCCTTTGAGGCCTTCCTTGATCCCATCCCCCGCGATATTAACCAGGTTTTCGAGGGATTCCTGCGCCGAACCGTCCCTGATACTGTCCGCCGTATCTTCCATTCTGTCCTTGATATCTTCGATGGTATCTTCAACGCGCCTTTCGAACTCCTCACGATTACCGGTCGCTTCGGCGATTTCCTTGAGGTCCCTCAGAAAATCGAGCGGGTTCTGCGCATCGCGCAGGCTTCGAAGCTGGCCGCGGTAAAATCTGGCCAGGGCCGGGACGTCCTGAAAGATCAAAAGCAGAAGGGACCGGTAATAGTGTAATTTTTCCCTGTTTCTCCTTCTTTCACTCACCGTCAACTCATCGAGTATCCGCATGACACATTTTCCCTTGTACTCGATTTCCTTTTCCTTTCCGGGAGCCGACTCTTTGATATGAAGATACGCGGCAAGATAATTGCCCTCATCAAGCATTGAATCAACAAAAGACGATGAAAACTCCATATTACCACCCTTTATCCGGATTAAGTATTCTGAAAATATTTTACTGTTTTTTTATCGTGCAGGCAAGGGAGTATGAAAATAAAAACCCTCGCAATGTCCCGTTGTATCACGATTCATCGCGAGGGCTATTCCAGCGAATCATAACGGGGAGCGGCCTTCCGGCTTGCTCCCCGTATAATTTTCCGGTTGCATACCCGGCTTAATATAAAGCCAGGGGTATGAATAAATCCGATTAGCAGTCGAGTGAACTCAGCTGACCGACATAGTACTGGGCGATCCTGAGCGCGTCGACGATCGTAATCTGGCCGTCGCAGTTCGTGTCCGCGGCGCCGGTGTTGATCGATACACTCTGTCCGACGTAGTACTGTGCGACAAGGAGTGCGTCGACGATGTTGACTGTCCCGTCGTCGTTCGCATCACCGGGATTCGAGCTCGAAACGCTGACCGAACCGGTGCTTCCGGATGACGGTATTTCGTTTGTATCCGAATTGACGAGGTTGTCGACCGTGAGGCTGAGTGACGTATTACATTCGGAATTTCCGGCCGTGAAATTGATGGTGATCATGTGAAGATCCGAACCGGGTCCGGCGCCTGCCGTATCGAAACCGCTGACGATGAGCTGGTTGGCGTTGTTCGCGTTCACCGCCGAGACATAACCCTGTGCACCGGCTTCGACGCCGTTTGTTCCGACAGACGTATTCACGCTGATACAGCCGCTCCAGGTAATGGTGAAGCCGTATGCGGCGACATCACTGCTCGATGAATCCACATGGACTTCGACCGTGAAGTTGCTGCCCATTCCGACTGTCGATGACATCGGCACGAAGAAAACGCTTCCCTGTGTCCCCGGAGGAACGGTCTGCGTCGGAGGATTGGTGACTGTCGGAGGATTCGTAACCGTCGGCGGGTTTGTAATCCACGGAGGATTGGTAACCGTCGGCGGGTTGGTGACCGTCGGAGGATTGGTGACCGTCGGAGGATTGGTCACTGTCGGAGGATTGGTCACCGAAGGCGGATTGGTCACCGTACCGGCCGCGCCCCAGAGTCTTCGCAGCAGACCGAGT
>JAFGHO010000115.1 GCA_016930085.1 Spirochaetales bacterium | reverse complement strand
TGGAATGGACGAACCTCTGGTGTACCAGTTATCCTGCCAAGGGTAATTGCTGGGTAGCCATGTTCGGAAGGGATAACTGCTGAAAGCATCTAAGCGGGAAGCCCACCTCAAGATGAGGCAACCCATCTGTTTTAAACAGACTGAAGGTACCAGAGAGATGATCTGGTTGATAGGCTGGAGGTCTAAGTGCGGTAACGTATTCAGCCGACCAGTACTAATTTACCGTGAGGCTTGACCATATTATTGATTAACCCTTAAACCTTAAAAAGGAATCCGTATTACACGTTCGGCGGAAAAAGCAAGCGTGTCATACAGAATCCTTATAAGAATAATTTACCTGGTGACTATAGAGGAGGGGTTCCACCCGTTCCCATTTCGAACACGGAAGTTAAGCCCTCCTTCGCCGATGGTACTGCCCCTCACCATTTTCGAACCGATGAAACATACGGGATCGAAAGAAATTAAATCGAAAATGGCGAGGGGTGGAAGAGTAGGACGTTGCCGGGTATTTTTTTTATACAAATAACGATCGAACCTCATAGATAAAAAAAAGAATAGAATAAGCGAACATAAAGAAAAAAAACGGCATTGATGAAGATAATCTGTAAAACGGCAAATGAATAATGGTTGTTAATTTTTAAAAAACAAGGGCCGCATTTGCGAGAAAAATGTAACCTTTAAAGCCGGTAACTGTTTATAAAATAAATATTATTTAACAAGGGTAAGTTTACCTCCTTTCCTTGCCCTGGGGTATAAAAAATTGGGGCTGACCAATAAGTTTGGGCAGCCCCTTTTTTTATTCGGTGAAAATAATATTGGCTAAATAAAAATGATGAATACATATCAACAAATAAACGGTGACAAAAAAGAAAATAAGGAGTATAAAATAAATAAGTGAATTGGATGATACAAGGATAACAATGATGAAAATATTGATCGTTTGTCCGATGAATGATGAATATAAGGCTGCCTTAAGCGTATTCAAGAAATCGAAAGAAATGGAAATAGCGGGATTTAAAATATCCAATTTAAAAGCGGGAAATTATGATACGTATATAATAAATTCAGGTGAAGGAAAGGCGCGGGCGGGGATCGCTACGGCATTTGGTATTGAGGCGGTATTACCGGAATTTATTATCGACACAGGATCATGCGGCGCGATCGATGATACTGTTGCAGCAGGAACGATAATTATTGCAACCAGTTGCCATGAATATGATATTTCAGGTTACGGAATACCGGAAAAAAAATTGAAGCGTATGCTGATTTCAACCGGATTTGATAAATTCGGTGAAAATCGTATAATAAAAGAGGGAGCGAACGTTTCCTGCGGCGATCAGGCATGCGGTGAAATAATCGTCAATTCAGACGATAAAAAGGCACGAATTCGAAGACTTTTTAACGTCTGTGCGTGTAACTTTGAAACGGCAGGTGTTTTTATTTGCGCTTTGAAAAGAAATATCCCGTGTTTGAGTATTAGGATAATAACGGATAAAGCGGATGAAAATGTGCATAAGGATTTTAAAGAGAATTTCGATAGTGCTATTGAAAAACTCTATACGTATATCAATGTTTGTATTGAAAAAGAATGGTTTTCATATATAAAGGATTTTTGGGATAAAAAGAAAATAATTGTTTATTGATTTCCTGGAGGCCTCTGTTGACAAATAATGGGGAAATAGATAAATATGCGGAGAAAATGGTAGAGACCCAGATAAAATCACGTGGAATTTATGACGAAAAAATATGTTCTGTCATGAAAAAAATACCCAGGTATCTTTTTATATCGGGGGCTTCCAAACAGAAAGCATACGGTGATCACCCTGTATCAATCGGTCAGGGGCAGACGATTTCACAACCGTATATTGTCGCGTTGATGACACAACTTCTGGATATCCGGACCTGGGACAGGGTGCTGGAAATCGGAACGGGGAGCGGCTATCAGACAGCGATTCTAGCGGAGATTGCCCGGGAGGTGTATACGATAGAAAGAGTACCGTCACTCTTTAAGAGGGCGATGATGGTACTCCAGGCAATGGAATATAAAAATATACAAGCGCGTATCAGTGACGGCTCCGAAGGGTGGGCCGAGGAGGCCCCTTTTGACAGGATTATCATTACTGCGGCCGCTCCGACGATACCGGAAAATCTGATCAGGCAGCTTACCGATAACGGCATCATGGTTGTCCCGATCGGCGACTATAGAAGCTACCAGGTGTTGACGGTTATCAGGAGAATCGGTCATTCATTTGAAACAAAGGAAAGTATCGGGTGCAGATTTGTCCCGCTTATCGGCAAATATGCGTTTGAACCTTAGGTTTTGTTAAAAAAAAAATTATTTATCAGGAAATGATATAGAAATTAACGCAAGTTTTACTATAATAGTAACAGGAGCAGAATATGAATGAAACCGAACAAAGAATACAGCTGGTGACATTCCAGCTCGGTAGTGAAAAATATGGTATTGATATAATGGATGTGAAAGAAATTGTCGGGATGATCGATATCAGGCCGATACCGAATGCACCGCCCTATGTCGCAGGTATTCTCAATCTGCGAAGCATCATCTATCCGATCATCGATCTGCACAAACGATTTCACATTAAAAAAGCGGAACTTTCGGATGACGATAAACTTTTGAGCGGCTATATTATTATCGATGTAGCCGGAACCCAGCTCGGCATTATCATCGACAGGGTATCACGCGTTGTATCAATCGAGCAGAAACAGATTCAACTACCGCCGAAAATAATTTCAGGAATAGGTGCGGAGTATATCCTGGGGGTTGTGAATGAAAGCGGTGATTATCTCATTATATTGAATATAAAAAAGCTTTTTGATCCAAAAGAGTTGCAGCAACTCACTAAAATTAAACAATAGGTTAACCAATGATTCCGATATTTAAACCCACGATCAAGCGTAAGCATATGGATAGTGTCCTCACCTGTATGGTTTCAGAAGAAATAGGTCCAGGAAATCGTTCACATCAGTTTGAATTAAAAATGTCCGCATTTCTTAATCTTTCAGGGGGTCTCGCATTTTCAAGCTATTATAATGCGCTTCGGATCGCCCTTGATATCATCGATGTGAAGCCTTCCGACCATATCATTCTCTCATCGCTTTCTCCGCAAATATACGGATATCTTTGCGAAGAAAACGGTTTTATCCCTTTAACCGGTGATGTCGAACCGGAAACGGGAACCCTCAGCGTGGATGAAGTCGAGAAACTGCTTCCCCGGCAACCCAAGGCGATACTCCTTCATTCTCCCCTCGGTTTCCTTCCCGACTTCGAAGGATTGTCACAATTCGGGATTCCCGTTATAGAGGATATATCACAGAGTTTCGGAAACAGGATGGGAGAGGATGTATGCGGTACGTTCGGCGACATTGCCGTTCTCTCATTAGCTTCTTCGGGTATTGTCACATCGGGCGACGGCGGTATAATTCTCACCAAACATAAGAGTATTTACAGGAAAATAAAGGAAAAAAAAGAACGCATTCCGCGGGATCTCCTCCTGTCCGACATAGCGGCCAGCCTCGGGATGTCCCAACTAAAAGATGCAGATGCCTATATATCGCGAAGAAAAGAAATCGAGAGGGTCTTCTCACAGGCTATTATGAAATCATCTCACACGACACTGAAACAAAAGCTCGATGCGGAACCGGGATTTTATTCTTTCCCCGTTGTCCTCAACGGAAGTATGAATGATGTAAGGAAATACGCCCTTAAAAAGAATATTGAAACACAGCCGGCTTTTCTCGATTCGATCATTTCTTTAACCTCGGCGGAGAAGGGAGAATTTCCTCATGCGAAAAATCTGCTGCTTCGCTGTCTGCTCTTTCCACTATATCCGATGCTCGGGAATAAAAATATTGATTTAATCGCACGAGTCCTCTCGACGCTTCCATAGTTTCATGATACAATAGCTGATTGAGGCAATCGGTTTGACGAGTGGTTTCCAATTATAAACAATGCAGACATAGTTACGATCAATCTGATAACAGGTCATGAAAAGGGCATGAAAAAAAAGATCCGTGATATTTTAATCATAGCCAACTATTCAAAAAACGACGTTGAATCAATTATCGAAGAAATATCTTCTTATTTCGACTCCGGTAACGTAGATATCGGTGTTTTCGCATACAATGACGACATCCGTGAATCACGGGCGGCTACTGCCGATATCGCCCTTTCCCTTGGAGGCGACGGCACCCTTCTTCATAGCGCCCGGCTTTTATCACGATTCGGAATCCCGATTCTCGGTGTCAACCTTGGTGATTTCGGGTTTATTACGGAGATTTCGCGGCACGAATGGCAAGACGCACTGGATAAATACCGGGAGGGATTGCTGAGTATAAGCGAACGTGTCATGGTAAAGGTCGAAGTCGAACGGGAAGGAAATCGGATTTTTTGCTCGACGGGATTGAACGACGCCGTTATCAGCGCGTATGGTATTTCCCGCATAGTATGGTTTCAGGTGTATTTCTCCGAAACCTATGTCGGCCGGTACCGCGCCGACGGGGTGATCATCGCCACACCAACGGGTTCAACCGCCTATTCAATGGCGGCGGGAGGCCCGATCCTCCACCCTGAAATGGAAGCCCTCATTCTCAATCCGATCTGCCCCTTTACCCTTTCAAACAGACCGATTGTCGTACCGGGCAGTGAAGTTCTCAACGTCGTTGTCGAAAAAATACAGCGGACCGATATTATTCTCACCATCGACGGACAGGAAGTATTTTCACTGAATCCGGGGGATAAAATTATATTCGCTCAGGCGGGAAAAAAAGCAAGGATAATCAATTCGGATAAAAGAAATTTTTATGAAGTGCTGCGGACAAAATTAAACTGGTCGGGAGAACCACATGCTTGAAGAATTGGCAATCCATAATTATGCACTGATTGACAGGGTCAATGTAAAGTTCAGTGAGGGCTTGAATCTTCTGACTGGCGAGACGGGAGCAGGCAAGTCGATTCTGGTCGGTGCGCTTGGTCTCATTCTGGGTCAGAAAACCGATGGATCCGCCATCAGAACAGGTGCCGAAGAAGCCCTGATTTACGGTATCGTCAATGTATCGAAAAACAGGGAAGCCCGAGAATGGCTTCAGGAACGTGGTATCGCGGTCTCGGATGATACGGTGATATTGCGAAGGGTCGTAAAGCAGTCGGGAAGGGGAAGTATCTATATCGGGTCGACACCCTCGACCAGAACGGATTTAAACGGGCTCGCGTCGCTTCTTTTTGATCTGCACGGTCAACATGAACATCAATCCCTGCTTAATGTCGAAAATCACAGGAAGCTGATCGACAGATACGGAAATACGGAGGAAGCCGCGAAACGCTTTTTCGGCATGTTTATGGAACTCGCTTCGCAGAAGGAAAAACTTTCAAAACTAGTCAGTTCGGAACGGGAACGGCTGCGGCAGATCGATTTTTTAGAGCACGCGATTACGGAGATAACGAATGCCCAATTGAAGCCGGGTGAGGAAGAACAGCTTGAAAAGGAACATAAAATCCTTGCGAATCATGAACGTCTTTTCCGACTTGTGGAGGAAATCTATCACGTCACGTCTGAAAGCAAAGGCGGCGCCCTCTCGTCACTCAGAAAAGCCAGGGAAGATATGGAAGAAATCGTCCAGATCGATACGGGACTTTCCGCACTCGGCAATCAGCTTCAGGACGCGTTTTATGAAATCGAGGATTTTGTTGAAAGCATACGGCAGTACCGTTCATCGGTCGAATATAATCCCAAGCGCCTATCCGAGTGTGAAGAGCGGCTCGATCTCTTGAGAAATCTCAAAAAGAAATACGGGGACACGATTGAGGAGGTTCTTGCATTCTGCAGGAAATCGGAAGAGGAACTGGAGGGAATTCAAAACTGGGAAGAAGAAAAACAGCGTCTGAAACAGAGTATCGCGGGATTGGAGGCTGACGTTAAAAAACTGGCGGGCGAACTTTCTGCTCAAAGGAAAAAATCGGCTGGAATATTACAATCACGCATCGAGAATGAACTCAAGGATCTCGGGATGCCCAAGGTACGCTTCAAGGTCGATGTAAAAGAAAAGAAAAATCCCGAGGGGAAGACCCTGTATACGCCGTACGGTATCGATGTCATCGAGTTCGTCATCTCACCCAATCCCGGAGAACCCTTCAAACCATTGAAGAAAATAGCCTCGGGCGGTGAAATATCCAGGGTTATGCTTGCCCTTAAATCGGTATTGGCGGAAGAAGATCATATTTCTTCGCTTATTTTCGACGAAGTCGATGCCGGAATCGGGGGTGAGGTCGCGATATCAGTCGGTGAAAAGCTGAAAAATCTTTCACAAAAAAAACAAATTCTTTGTATTACGCATCTTGCAACAATTGCAGCGAGAGCCGATAATCATATAAAAGTGGAAAAATATATCAAGGATAACAGAACCTTTACCAGGGTATACACGATACGCGGGCAGGCGGTAAAGGAAGAAATATCACGAATGCTTTCCGGTGACAGTAAAACCGAAGTGTCATTGCGGCATGCCGAGGAGTTATTAACGAAATATGGTACTTCGTAAGGATGGGAGAAAATGGCGAAGATAAGCAAACAGGCGCGAGATAAATATATAGAAAACAGCAAGGAATATAAAAGCAAGATCAACGCGATCCTGGAGAAAGAAAAAAAAATAAAGCTCACCCTTAAAAAAGGAGATCTCTCGCTCAATCCCAGAAGAATCGAACTGGCGGAAGACAATCTCGTTCTGGTTTCATATTATGTCGTCCTCAACGCTCTTTCGGTATCCATGCTCGGTATTAAAAATGAGTCTTACTTGAATGATGCGCGAAAATGCCTTTATAAAAGCATCATCTATCTCGAAGAGGCGGTGACACCGTACATCGATGTGCCGTTTTCCGAACTGGATGGGCATATGGCAAGCATCGACATGATCGACGACACCAGGCGGTACACCCTTGTTCGAAAACTGGGGTATTCGATTCAGGCTGTGGAAGACGGTTTCGGCGCGAACTCGAAATGGAAGTGGTCCTTTGTCGAACTCCTCGGCCGTTACGCGACGGTCGCGAAGAATTTGCTCGATCTCAAACATATGATCAAGAAACTCGATCCGAGGATCGAAGGATACGGAGAACGTTATAACTGGCTGGAACTGGTAAAACGTCTGCTTCAGAAAGCGGCGGATAAATACAGGGAAAAGTACGAACTTTCGACTCAACGCCTCGATGATATGAAACTGGCAATCAATTATCTCGGGTCATTGAAACGTCTGTATATCAATCTCAACGAAATCCATAATATCGATGTGGTGAAGAAAAAGATCGATGTCTGGAATACGAAAATGGAAGCCGACTTGAAAAAGAAAGAGGAAGAGAAAAAGAAGCGGGGCTACGTATAGGGGAAGGTGAAGCCGGACAAGGAAGAAAACGGACGAGACGATAGGCGGCCGATAGAATAATGAGGTACCGGTTGATTTCCGTAATCACCTTCACAATAATGCCGCATCCTTCGGAAAACGTCGCTTGCAGGGGCCGTTTTTCCTATAGAAAAAGAAGCATTATGGAATAATCGCCTCAAAACCCGGCTCATACAGCAGTATCGCTTTGTGTGCAAATAGCGACCAAAAATTTCTTAACGGTTATCATCTTCATGAGAAGGAGGGGTTAATCCGTGCAGACTGTCCCACGGAAGAAGTTCGGCGATGGTTGTTTCAACCACCTCCTCGTCCCCGGCCATGATAATCGAAAAATCATCGCGGACAAACTCGCTCAGGACCTGTCTGCACGCCCCGCATGGAGGCAGTGCGGTTTTATGGTCCGGGCTGTAAATACAGACGGCAAGGAAATCGCGTTTGCCGGATGCGACCGCGGAATAGAGAGCGTTTCTTTCGGCGCATGAGGTCAGGCCGAAGGACCGGTTTTCAACATTAGTGCCGGTAATGATCGTCCCGTCACGGCAAAGCAGTGCCGCGCCGACCCGGAAAGAGGAATAGGGGGAGTATGATGTATGCGATGCCTTTTTTGCCGCCTCGAGGAGATTTTTTTTGTGTATTTTTTTCACGATTCGGCCATCCTTTTTTATGAAATCAGTCCTTGTCTCATCCCGGTCTTGACAACCGGGATGTATCTCTGTAGGATAGGTGCAAAAATACAGGCTATGATATCAGATTAATACGGTTAGGGACAGCAGGTGAGTAAAAAAAGAAAAATCAAGGGCACGATTATTTTTGCTTTCATTCTTTATGTCTTTTACCTGTTGGTTTTTCCTTTCCCGACCGGAAAGGAAATCGTTGTATATCCTCACGAACTCTATCACCTTTCAGAAGCCGCCGAAAACATACCCGATGTCCTGACGAACGAAAAGCCGGGATGGTTCAGGAACGCGGATCATTTCGGGTATATCGACGGTGACGGCAGACTCATCTATAAGGATACGGTCCTCTATAATGTCACCTTGTCGGAAAATGGATTTATAAATTATTCTTCGATACAGGATGAAAATCAGGCCATGGTTTTTTTTAATCCCTATGGTGAGTTTATTTCTAGTTTCAACAATCCGGGGTATCCGCTTTTCAGCGGAAGCGGCGACCGGTTGTTTCTCGTTAAGACAAACGCAACGGGATTATGTGAAATTACCTTCGAGGGTGAAAAAATATGGGAAGCGGAGTTCGCTTCTATCTTAACCGGTTTTTCCGCGGGCTCCGATATCGTTGCTGTCGGTCTTTTAAACGGCATCATAAACATATTCGATCGAAGCGGGAAATGCATTCATACCATTGAATCCCGGGAAAGCCGATTGTCTGTCATTTACGGGTGCCTCGTAAGCAATACGGGAAGGTATATTGCAGCCCTTTACGGTATCGATAAACAAAAACTCGTCATTATCGAGAAAAAAAATATGAAATTTTCAGGTCCTGTTTATTTCGACACGGGGACCGCGTTCAGGCGGCCGGTAATCCTTCGTTTCTCCCCGTTCGACAGGTTTTTGTTTATCGAGGGTGAAAAAGAACTTCTTGTTTTTGATGTAAAAGCTAGGATATTTCATTCGATCGTTCATCGGGGAGAGCTTATCGATATTTGTCCCCTTACGGAGAGTGACATGGTCGTTTGTACGTCACGGGGACCATTAACCTCGAACAATAAAACGGAGATTACATTTTTCATACCACCTGCCCGTGAAGTGATAAGGACGGTCTGCGGGGACATGAATATCCGTACCGGTAAGGCAGGAGGCTTTTTGACGTTCTGTACGGATGACGATCTTTTGGTCTGTGAGGTAACGGAACGATAAAATGAAAAGAATACAACTGGTACTGATACTCTCACTCACTATCTTTATCTGCTATGGATTCGACTGGCCGGTCGTCAATAAAGCCGTCATGAGTACGTTTTGCCAGTATGAAGGCGGTGATTTCAATCCCGGTATTCTTTTTGCCGGACGGGGAGAGAACGTGTATCCGATAGCGGACGGGGAGGTGATTTTCTCATATGAAGAAAAGCGGGAATTTTCCCCGGTTCCCTATGGGTTGGGAAGCTTTATCGCTCTCTGGCATGAGGGCGATATACAATCGGTATACGCTTATCTCGAAAAAGGCTCGATCAACAGACGGAACATCACACCCGGGCGGGAAGACGTGCTGGCGAAAGTCGGAGACACGGGGGCCACGATCGGCGGCAACCTGAACCTGATGATTTTCAACATCGAAGAGAATGAATTACTTAATCCGATCAGAAATCTTATTCCTTTTTTTACGGACAAAAAAAAGCCGGTTATCTCGGGCATCTTTTTGAGACGGGCCAATGATACCATCAGACTCGATGATGATATCACGATAACTGCCGGTGAAGGAGAAATCCTGATCAACGCCTATGATCTTCGCGAAGACACAAGGAATCTGTGGGAACTGGCGCCGTACGAGTTTTCTTTCATTCTCAATGGCCAGGAGAAAACGACAATTACTTTTGAGAAATTACGGGAAGCGGAAAACAGGCTTGTCCTTTCTCATACCCGGGAAACCTGTTCCGATGTGTATGAATCGGCATGGATGATCCGGTTGGGACATTTCGATTTTTATGAAGGGACATCCCGGATTACGATCGTCGTGAAAGACGCTTCCGGGAACTCGGCGACGAAGGATTTTATGATAACCGCCGTAAAGCGGTGACCGCGGGCTTTTGATGATAATCGGTATATATACCACTTGAGGCCAGATGACGGAGTGCGGGAACAGGGGTGAAGACATTTTATTCGGAATACAGAGAAGGCTCTTCATATAAAAAAGTGGCATGCAATGTCTGCGGGGCGGACAGTTGTAAATGTATTATGCGGGGAGATCATCATGTCTTTGTCAGATGCAATCACTGCCGGCTTGTTTTTCAGAATCCGCAACCTCTGATGTGTGATCTTAAAAATCGATATACATACGATTATTTCGAATATGAAATATCCAATGAAAAAAATTTTTTCGGATTGATGAAACTGGGGCTTAAAGACATCGGGTTCGATGATATACGGCCCACCGATTTTTCGGGGGGCGGCAGATTTCTGGATATCGGGTGCGCCACCGGTATGCTTCTGGATTACATGAGGGCGAAGGGATGGAATGTATCCGGTGTCGATATCTGCAGGGAATCGGCCGAATACGGCATCGCGAAAAGAGGTCTTGATATTTATATCGGTTCTCTTCATGAAGCCCGTTTTGATGATTCTTTTTTTTCTATCGTTCATTTTTCCCATCTCATCGAACACGTGACTGACCCGAGGGGGCTGCTTGAAGAGGTGTACAGAATCCTCGAACCGGGCGGATACGCGATCGTCACTACGCCCAATATCGGCGGATTCCAGGCGCGATTATTCGGAAAGGAGTGGCGGTCGGCGATACCGGATCATCTCTATCTTTTTACCAAACCGACTCTTTCCCGTTTGTGCGGCGAGGTCGGATTCACCGTCGTCAGGCATATTACATGGGGCGGCCTCGCTGTCGGAACCGTACCGTTATGGATAAAAAAACCCGTCGATACCCTCGCGAAAAAATTCGGTTTCGGCGATGTCATGCTTTTTCTTGTTAAAAAACCGGCGGCGGCGCTTCACGGCGATACCGGACGGCTGTCTCCTCCGCCCGTGCCTGAATGAGGCTTTTGTCGGGCGGCAGTTTCGTGCCGGTTCAATGATGCGTGGATGAGGTATCGCTCACCGGCATATATCGGGACGATACGCGATGCATCGTTTCACGACCGGTAAAAATTCCGTGCCGCTACAATATCTCCGACAAAATGATCGTTTTTTACAAGCCGGACGAGCTGCGAAAGCGTTTGAAGGTGGACTTCCGGAGAAAGATCTTTTGGACCGAGCAGCATGACAAGCACTTTGTTGTTTTTCATTTCCTGAAAACCGCTTTTACCTTTGTCGAATATATAAAAAACCGATACGCGCTCGACACACGGGACATGTGCGTGGACAAGGAGGACGTCTTCTTTTATTTGTATGGCCTCTTCGGTAACGATGCGGGTAATCGTCGAGAATAACACCGATTTGTCCTCCTCCGGAAGAAGAGGAAACATTTTTTCGATGAAAGCCGAAATCAATGCATTGAATGTTTCAAATCCTTCCGTGGAAAATATCGTCTGCGGGTCAATCGTCGTTCGAAGCTGGGGGCCGTTGGCCGTGCGTACTGCCTCACCTCCTGTGATTTTTTCGCACGGATACAGTGAAATAAAATTATTGTACGGAAAACTCCGGCAAAACATTCCGGGAAGCCTGTTCAACCTGGGACGCCACGCCGGTCTGCCGATTCTTATATTGAATAACACGATCAGGTCGGTCTGTTGGATTCGTGAGGTGAGTGCATTCGGCAGGTGTTGAAGCGATAGCGTTTCGTCTACCGTGCAGGAACATCGGGGCGGACGTGACATAACGGTTTTTATCACGGCGGCGTTTTTTTTGTTTGTGGTCTGGAGCGATAGGCCTGCATTGATTGCTGAGGAGAGTGTTTTCAATAACGAGAGTGCTTCCTGAAATCCCTCGAGCTTTTCGATAAACGGCGGTAAAATGACGACGATCCGGCTCGTCCCGTTCAGCGGGGTACACATCCTGCAGACGAGCATCGCCTCATCGAGTTTTTCGAGAATGCCGTCGATGATCGTGCTGTAGATGCCGGAATAAAAATATTTCGGACCCGTCCATTGTGTGATCAGTATCGTCCCGCGGTTGTCCCTGAAACTGCGGAAAATGCCTTCCTGTATTTGTGTTTCCGACCGAATAACCGGATTCAACGGAATACCGTGCGAAGACCCTCGGAGTACCGCGTCCGTCATGACGCGTTCCGCGGCGTCGAGTTCATTTCCCTCCGGTTCATGCCCGGAGATAATCATCACGGGATAGACCGCTTCATGGCTGTTTTCGGGCCGGATGTAGAATGCGAGATCGAGCAGCAGAGAGAGATTTGTCTGGTCCTTGACGGCGACGACGAACCGTTGGGGTCTGGCGATGTAGGTGCTTGGGGTTTTCTGTTCCTCCAGGGCCATATAGCGTCCCGCCCGTTCGGTGACGAAGGTTCCGGCGCTGATCGTCACCATGATCATGATAATGGTGCCTGAAAGAATATCTTCGTCGAACAGTCCGAGACTGTACCCGACGAGTACCGCAGCAAGCGTGGCGGCGGCCTGGTTGACGCTCATGCCGAAAAGAAGTAAACCTTCTTTCAGATTCATCTTGAGCAGACAGCCGGTGAGTCCGGCTGCAGCCGCTTTCGAAACAACCGCTATCGCCGACATTACCCCTGCGATTATCCATGCCCGGGGAGAAATCAGCATATGCCGGAGATCGATCAGCATTCCGACGGAAATGAGAAAAACAGGAATAAAGAGAGCGTTGCCGATAAACCGGATACGGTTCATGAGGGAACTTTTCTCCGGTATTAGTCTGTTGAGCGCCAGGCCGGCCAGAAACGCGCCGATTATCTTTTCGAGGCCCATGATATCGGCCGTCAATGAAAAAAGAAACATTACGGCCAGGACGAAACAATACTGGATGATGTCATCCGGCGCGATACGGCGGAAAAAATATTTACCGATAACAGGCACAATAAAACGTATCATTACCACGGTAAAAAAGAGAAATCCCGCGAGTTCCATAAGAAACAGATAACTGAGATTTCCCCGAGCATTGCCCGCTATGACGGCGAGTATAAGAATCGCGATGATATCGGTAAGGATCGTTCCGCCCACAGCCGCCACGCTGCTTCTGCTTTTTGCAAGACCGAAACGTGATATGATCGGATAGGTAATGAGGGTATGGGATGAAAACATGCTCGCGAGCAATATGGAAGACGGCAAGTCAATCCGTATAAAAAATATGCCGGCAGCCGTTCCCATACCGAGGGGGATAATAAACGTGAGGATTCCGAATACCGCGCTGTCTTTTTTTCTTTGCGTAAACTGAAGGAGATCGATTTCAAGACCGGCTAAGAACATGATGTAAAGCAACCCGATTGTGGCTGGCAGATCGACCGCCGCGTCCTTTTCGAGAATGTGAAAACCGAAGGGGCCGACTGCGATGCCCGCCGTGATAAGCCCGATGATGACGGGGATTTTCAATTTAGTAAAAACGAGGGGAATGACGATGAGGAGGACGGCGATAACGCCGTAAACAGCCAGCGGGTGATGATAAGGAGGCAGAAAAGCGGATACATCCATATCCTCAAGCATAAATGAAATAAGGAGGGTATTCAAGAGAGAACAGGTCCGCGGTCTCGAAACTCATGTATGGCTCATCGAATGTAGATCTATCAGCCGTACCGGCGCCGCCTTGACAGGGAGGCTGAAATAAGGGTATGATATAAAAAACGAAGAATGAAAAAGGAATACCCGACTATAGGTTTTTTCGGACCGCGACTCGATGCCCAGTATCAAATAATCTTGTGGAAAGGTATAACGGAAAAAGCGAAGGAAGAGGGCGTCAATCTCATTTATTTCCCGGGCGAAAAAATCGATTCCGATGAGGCGTTTGAAAGCCAGGCGAATATCGTCTACAAGCTCGCGGGAAAGGATAATATCGACGGACTCATCGTTCTATCGAATATCATCGGGGTCTATCTGAAAAAAAATGAGATGAAAGAGTTTTGCGCCTCTTTTTCTCCGATTCCCGTTGTCGCCGTCGGGAATTCTTACGAAGGGATTCCGGGTATCGAGGTCGATAATTCGATCGGTATCCGGCAACTCGTTTCCCATCTCGTACTCGATCATGATTACAGAAAATTCGCTTTTGTCTGCGGACCCAAAAAACAAAATGAAGTAGAACTCAGAATCCGCGCGTTGCGGACGGCGCTCAGGGAATTCGGCCTCGAACTCGATGATGAGTTTATCGTTGCCGGTGACTTTGTTCATGAATCGGGAGTAAAGGCGGTGGATGTCCTGCTGAAAAAAGGCGGGGGGGATTTTGATGTCATTCTCGCCGCAAACGATTATATGGCGATCGGAGCGCTCGAGGCGTTACGGTGTGCGGGAATAAATGTGCCTGACGATATGGCGGTCACCGGATTCGATGATATTCAATCGAGCAGCTACTGTAATCCCCCTCTCACGACGGTTTATCAGCCCATTCTGGAAAAAGGCAGAAAGGCGATGGAGACCATGCTCGACCTGCTCGCGCATAAACCGGTCGGCGAACGAACGGTACTCCCCACACGCCTTATTGTCAGGGAATCATGCGGCTGTTTCCACAGGGATAAAAAAGTTCCTTCGATTATAAATATAAACGCTTCGAATAAGAAACCGCTTCACACGAATTTTGGCATTTTCCGGGAAAAAGTAATAAAGGAGTGCCGGGAGGGGGGCGGTTATTCGTATACTTTGAATAAAAAGGACAACCTCGATAAATGGATTATCCAGCTTGTCGACGCATTCTATACGGATGTCAAAACCAACAATACCGAACATTTTATTTCACGGCTCAACAGGATTCTCCGCGTTTTTATATCCTCCGACCATGACGTGCTTTCCTGGCATCGTGTCGTTTCCCTCATCAGGGATACGATCATCACCTATCGGCTCAATCGGGAAGAGCTTCTCATGGTCGAATACCTGCTGGAACAGGCGAGGGAGCTGATCGCGGAAATTTCACAACGTTTTCAGGGTTACAAACTCATGGAATCGGAACGGCTTTCCGGGAGATTATGGGAGGTCGGCAATGCTTTGATCACCTCGTTCAATATCGAAAATCTGATTCATGTCATCACCGAATCCATGCGTAAGCTCGGTATCGACCGCTGCTATTTCAGCGTTTATGACAAGGAAAAGGATTTTCCGTATTACGCATATCTTCTTCTGGCGTATGACAGGGGTAAACTGAAAAAACTGCCGCAGCGCGGTATCAGGTTCAAAAGCGATTGCCTCGCGCCTTCTTTGGAAATCGTCAAAGGAACGTCGAACCCCTTTATCCTCGAACCGCTTTTTTTCCGGAACGAACAGCTGGGATTTATTATCTTTGAAATGTCGGTGCCGGAAACGACGATCTACGACGCATTGCGGCAGCAGCTGAGCAGCGCCTTGAAAGGGGCATTCCTCATGCAGGAGACAAAAAACTACGCGCAAAATCTCGAGAGGGAAGTCACGGCCAGAACAAGCGAGCTTATCAAGGCCAACAGGCAGCTTCAGAAGGAGATAGCGAGACGAAAAAAAGTCGATGCCGCCCTCAAGGAGAGTGAGACAAACCTGAGGGTAATTACGTCGGCCACACCGATTCCCCTTGTTATTTTCCGTATGTCGGATGGCAGACTCCTCTATTCGAACAAACCCTTTACGGTCGAATTCGGTTTGAAGGATAAAAGCTTGAGTAGAAAGAAAATCCGACAGTTTTTTTCCGATCCGCAATACATCGAGGAATTACTCGGAAATCTCAGGTCGGCAAAAACGCTCTCCCATATCGAATTGACCGCAAAACATGACAGCGGGTCCTCTTTCTCTGTGATCGCTTCGTTTCAAACCCTCGCTTTCCGGGGAGAAGAGGGTGTACTGGCGGGCTTTTATAATATCACGGAGCGGAAACGGCTTGAAAAGGAAATTCTTGAAATAAGCGGAAAGGAACAGCGACGGATCGGCCAGGATCTCCATGATGACCTGTGTCAGAATATGGCGGGAATCGCCGTCATGGTTTCCGCGCTCGAGAATAACCTGAAAAAAACCGACAGCGCCAACGCGGAAAAAGCCGCGGTCATTTCTCAATTGATAAATGAGACAATAATAAGAACGAGGAGTCTGGCCAGGGGATTATATCCGGCCGCTTTGGAAGAAAACGGTCTTCCTTATATGCTCGAAGAACTTTCAAAAAAAATAGAGGGACAGTTTGATATTTCATGTTCGCTTCATATAATTAATAAAATACCGGTCGAAGACAATTCGACCGCCCTGCATTTGTACAGGATAACCCAGGAAGCGGTGAATAACGCGATCAGGCACGGGGAACCGGACTTGATCGAGATTGATTTCAGGGCGCAGGCGGATGAAATTTCACTCGTTGTCCGCGACAACGGGAGTGGAATTTCAAAAAATTATAAACTTTCAAAGGGTATGGGCTTGAGAATTATGAATTATCGTGCGAATATGATAGGAGGAAAACTGGATATTCGGCGAAACGGGAAGAGGGGCACGTGTCTGTCCTGTACGATACGACGTTAAGAAAGAGAATGAGGAGAATCGAATGAAAAAGAAAGAGACAACCTTCATTATTATAGATGATCATCCGCTGTTCAGGGCAGGACTCAAACAACTCATCAATCAGGAGAAGGACTTTTCCGTCATTGAAGAGGCGGGTGACGCGGAAGAAGCCCTCAACCTGATAATTACGAACGTGCCGGATTTTGCCCTTGTCGATATCTCCCTGCGGGGGATGAACGGCCTTGAATTGATAAAGGTACTCAATTCAAAATATCCCGGTCTCATCATTCTGGTCATTTCTATGCACGATGAAGCCCTTTACGCGGAGAGGGCTTTGAAGGCGGGGGCTCGGGGATACATCATGAAACAGGAAGCTTCGAAAAAGGTGTTGACCGCCATACATCAGCTTCTCGACGGTAAAGTATATATCAGTGAAGCCATGCATGATAAAATGCTGATGGGTATGATAAAGGGCAAGAGCGAACTCGAAAATAATCCGATCGATAAATTGAGTGACAGGGAGTTCGAAGTTTTTTTGCTTATCGGCAAAGGGCTCGGACCGATCCAGATAGCTGAAGAACTCAATCTGAGTGTCAAAACAGTCGAAACCTACCGGGCGCATATCAAGACAAAACTGATGCTCGATAACGCCGCGGAACTGCGCAAACATGCAATCAAATGGATTCAAAGCCAAAAAATGTAATTGATGTGCGGGATATCCCCGATCGTATGTATCGGAGTATTCAAAATATTCCTTTTTTTATGTCCTTTGCCATCGATTCAATATTCTGTAACCAGTCCTCTGCAAGCGGATCGATCGCGATGATGCGTCCTGAAAGATGTCGGGCTATTATCATGGCTTTCTGTTGTGAAAACTGAATCTGGGTATAGATGATCTTTACATTTTCCTTTTTTAACAATTCGAGAAGACGCGCGAGTTGTTTGGCTGACGGTTCTTTCCCTTCGATTTCAACGGCAACCTGTTGTAATCCGAACTCGTCGGCAAAATAACCGAAAGCAGGATGAAATACCAAAAACCTCTTTCCTTTGTCCGAATCGAACAGGTCCGTGAGGTTCTTTTTCAGGCGGTCGATGTCGTTCATGAAAGCTTCATAATTCATTTTATACGAGTCTTTGTTGCCGGGATCGAAGGTAATGAGGGAATCGAGAATATGGGATGAAATCAGCTTGACCAGGGTCGGACTCAGCCAGATGTGGGGATCTTCCGCCCCATGTCCATGACCGTTTTCGTGATCGCCGTGATTTTCACGATCGTCCGTATGTCCGGTTGACGGTAGCCGGCGACGACTGATACCGGCACTCGTATCGATGACGACGAGGTTCTTTATTGAATCCTTCAATTTGGGCAGGAGAATCTCTTCAAAAGGAAGACCGATACTAAAATACATATCCGCCCGGGATATTGCCGCCATCTGATGGGAGGTGGGTTCAAATGTGTGCGGTTCCACCCCCGGCGGAACAAGCGATTCAATCATGATATGCTCCCCCCCGATACGTTCGGCAAAATAAACAAGCGGAAGAATGCTGCAGTAGGCCCGGATATGGTTACTCTCCCGTTTCTCTGCCCCGCCCAGGGCAGCGCTTTCATTTGGAATGTGACCGACAAGGAGGAGGAAGAGAAACAGCATGAATTTTCTTCTCATTGTTTATACCCCTTTTTGCCTCTGCGGTATGGGAAGCAGAACGCAATGTAGTATTACTATGTAATACGCTATCGTTTTTCCTTTTTTTGGTCAAGATAAAAAAAAAAACCCGCGTTCATCCGCGGGCTTATATCGACTTGTTTTACGATGGGACAAATGACCCCGTCGGCTTCCGGGCCGGAAGTATTACGGGGAAATAGTGCCGATCGTCGTAAGGTCGGATGTTTTTATTGCGAGAATTTTTTTATCGACGCTGTTTACATAGATCCGGTCGTCGTAAAATGTGAAAAAAGTATTGGGATCGACCTCGTCTGCGGAACGTGCGACAAGTGCGCATTTGGAATCGAATTTTCCGAGGTAATATTTCCCCCCCTCAACGGTGATCGCATAAATGTAGTTTCCCTTGATTTCGACGAAACTTCGCCAGAAGATATCGTTCGTTCCCCTCGTTGTCATTTCGAGTGTCTCGAGGTTAAGAAGCGTCAGATAATGGCCTTCCTGATGGCTGCCTTTATGCGATATAACGACGACGCCATTTGCCCAGACATTATACTCCCTTCCGCAGATAAAATTATTCGGAGATTTTGCCACTGTTTCGCCGGTCGGGGCATCGAATATGTACATTTCGTTATTATAGTGACCCCCAGTCAACCATTCCTTTACCTTGAGGTAATAGAATTTCCCTCGATAAATCCGCTCGTCTTCTTCCTTTTTCTCCTCAAAGTAGGTATCGACGAACTTGTCCGGATCCTTTTTGATTTCTTCTTTTATTTTATCCTTTTCCAGTTCTTCCTTGTCTTCACTTACCTTGTCTTTCTTTTCTTCGATCTTCTCATCTTCTTTTATGATACGCTCTTCCTCTTTCGTTATCCGCTCTTCCTCTTTCGTTATCCGTTCCTCTTCTTTCGTTATCCGCTCCTCTTCCTTCGCCCGCTCCTCATCATCCTTGATGTCCGTAACCTTCTTCTTGTCTTCTTCAAGCTTTGCCTTGTCTTCTTCAATCTTGGTTTTATCTTCTTCAATCTTGGTTTTGTCCTCTTCGACACGTTTTTCATCTTCCACGATCTGCCTGTCCTGGAGATCGATCATTTCCTCACGTTCCTTGATTCCTTTATCCTCTTTTTCTCGTACCGCATCGATCGTCTCTTTTTCCGTCAGTTCTTTTGTATCCAGCGAACTGATATCACCCTTTTTGGCGAATTCACTCAACGGGATGAGGATTTTTGTCGCCCCGGGCCATTCGACGTAATTCGTTGCGAGTCCCGCGTTGTTTTCATTCAGATATCCCATCACCTTTTGCTTGTATTTTGTCGATAAATATGAAACATCACCCCGGTGTACAGCGTTATAAATAGTGACAAAAAACGCGAGTGTCTGGGAATCCTTTCGAGTATAACCGTAGTGCCGTTCGAAAAAACCCTGGAGGATGAGCCTGAGTGTGTCGATGTGTCTCACCCCGCCACTCCTCGAGATTGAAAAAATATCTGCGTCGAATTTTCCCTTTTCCGCCGGGTCGACGACATGAACGATGGAAAAGAAGCTGCCGTATACTCCGGTATTTTTCCCTTCATCAAGATCACGGGCAATTTTTCCTCCCCATTCCCTGATCTCCTCCGCTTCATACTGGGGAAGTTCTCCTTCATAATTGATGAAGGTTATTCTGCTGTCGGCCGAGCTTTTCAATTCGTCGACATCCACTCCAAGAGGGAAAACATGGCACACAAAAAATATAAAATGACATGATAAGAGGATGATTTTTTTCATTGATAATCTCCTTTATGAAACGATATAAACAGCTTTTCCGCTGCTGTGAGGGCATGTACACATATAACCGGATGATATGTCGGCCTTTTCCGGTATGACGTATCGATAGAGATATTTCCCTCATCCATCGCTTACGGATAAAATCATAATGAATATCTCCTTGCGAGTCAAGAAAAAAACATGAGACGCAACGGCCGGCTGGGTATAGGGGATAGTCCCCGCGGGAAAGCACCAGTGGAAAAGTACCCATAGGACCGCATCCCATTGACAAAACCGGCCTTTATATCGATAATCTATGCAGATGAGGGGGAATGAGGGCGATGAAAATCAGACTGAATACGATTATTCTTATCATTATTTACGCGATATGGCTTCTCCTATGTTCATATGCGGAAACCGGCGGTAAAAACGATGTATCGGATAATGCTTCAGCGGATCGATCGGTGAAAACAATCGAGCATATCACCATCGATAGTGAAAAAAAAGAAATAAGGATTAAGTGTTCACTCGCGATCGCTGAAGGAATTCTTGAGTTTTTACTTGTGTGTGAAAAGGGGCAAACCTATGAAAGTGTGTTGAAGATCATAGGGAATAATCCCTCCGAACTTCATTTTGCCCTCCTTCTTCTAGGGTACGAGCCCCTGCCCTTCGATCAATACCATGCATTATTGAAGAATGACGATGCTGTTACCTTGTTAAAGGATAAAAAGTGTCTTTTACGATGCGAAATATGGCATGAGGGCAGGCAGATTCCGATATATTCCCTTATCCGAAACAGGGAATCCGGCGCGGAAGAGGAACTGATATGGGTATTTACCGGAGCGGGATTTGATAGGAACAACAAGTATGTGGCTGATTATTCGAGGATATATATAAGCATCTGGCCCGAATTGACCTCCGTCATTAATCTTCTCTCCAATGCCGGTAATCCATATCGCGGCGAATACGGTTTCGAGATGGCCGCACCGCTCGCATATACAATGGAAGATACCTTCCAGCTGATAATAAAAGGAGTCAATTGATGAATAAACGAATACTTTTTTATTGTATCCTGTCTTTGCTTTTCGTTTTTTTTCTTTCCTGTTCTGAAAAGGGAGAAGAAATTTCAATAGAAGGAGCCGTCCGCGAAAGCGGTTATCAATTCCCATTGAGCCTGAAGAATGAGATGAAACACAGTCTTGAGGTCGCTTACAACTGGCTCGCGGGAAGCCGGCTTCAGGATGGTTCATGGAAGACGAATCCGGCTATTACGGCACTCGTGCTTTATGCGCTGGTTGAAACGCCCGGTTATATCGATTCGGAAAAAATACGATCCTCCATTGACCGGGGGTATGCATATCTCGAGGGTTTTGTCAGGGACGACGGCGGAATATATCTGAATGAATACAGGAATTACACCACGGCGGTTGCCCTGCTTGCGTTTACCGCGGCCGGCAAGAAAGAATACAAGGACATCATAAAGGGCGCAAAGAATTTTCTCATCAAGTTTCAATGCGATGAAGGGGAGGGCATCGAGAGCGATGATGTTTATTACGGCGGTATCGGTTACGGCGGCGATACGAGGCCGGATCTTTCCAATACACATCTTGCCCTGGAAGCGATCAAGGCGGCAGAAGTCTATGAAGAAGCATTGCTTTCGGTACTCCCGGAAAGCGCTGAAAAGGCGGAAACAGAGAATAAACAGAGGGGGCTGCATTGGGAAAAAGCCCTCGTGTTTCTTGCGCGGTGCCAGAATTTAAGTGCGATTAATCCGATGCCCTACAGGACGATCGATGACGGGGGATTCATGTACGAGACCGGAGCATACAAGGAAGACAGAAGCCATTCCTACGGATCGATGACATACGCGGGTGTCAAAAGCCTTCTTTATGCCGATGTCAAGGAGTCGGATATCCGTATCGCAAAGGCGTTCGACTGGATCCGAAAGCACTATACTCTCGAGGAGAATCCGGAGTTCGGAACGGTTTCACTCTATTATTATTATATGACCTTTTCGAAATGTTTATATTCCCTGGGAATCACTGCGCTGATTGACGTAAATAATCAGCGCCACGTGTGGCGTGAAGATATCATCAAGAAGATGATTTCACTCCAGAAACCGGAAGGGTACTGGGTCAACGATAATGGACGGTATTGGGAGAATATTATGGAACTGGCAACGGCATATTCGGTGCTGGCCATGAAATTCGCACTCAAAGGGTTGAGTGAGAAGGATATCGGGTAGGGAACTATCGATTTCGATCAGGGAAAAGCCGGTGTATTTCGATACGCTTATTCTCGTCGCTCAAAAATGCCGCCTCCGTTCGGAGAACGGCTTTTACGGCGGATTGTTGCCCGTTACCGGTAGCAGCCGGTCGCTTTAGAAACGAAAGCCAAGGCCGCCGCCCGCCTGCAGGTCGTGAAGCATCCAGTCCATGAAAATAACGAGGCTATACGATACCCTGGCGAATAATGATATTTTTTCGGTGATGTTGTAGCGGATGTCACAGACACCTGTCACAACAGGTGCGCCTGATGATTTTGTTTCGTCGAGATGAATCGGATCGAAGAAGGTAATCGCATACCCGGCTCCCGCGTATAAATGAAAGGAAGGGGGTCTGAAGAATGGAAGGTCGACCGACAATCCGGCCCCTCCGTAGAGACCGGCGATATAGATATTATAGCCTTCCGCTTGTGAGATCGTCAATTCGTGCGTGAAGAACTCCGCTTTGAGGAACAAGGAAAGAATGAGCCAGTCAGTAACATGAAGCATCGTATAATCTCCGAGAAGCGTCAGATCGTAGGTCGTCAGCAAATCCTCGGAGACGAGATTCAACGGGAGGGCGTACGCCCCGGAAAAGGAGATAAAAAAAGGATTGGTCTCAAAAAAGTCGGTCGTGGTCTCCTCCGTTACGGGGGGGCCGAAAAGTTCGGTGGTATCGGGTAATGATGGAGCGGTTGTGTTCCGGTTCGGGCTTTCACCGGTGAAGTAGTCCTTGTTTTTTTCAAAATAGAGTTCGACGATAAGCACTCTCCCGGTGAGATAGTCGACCGTATCAGAGATGATTTCTTTCATATCGGCCGACGGATCCACCTTTTTTTTCATGTCGGCTTTGGTTAATCCGGTTTCGACCTCGAGGGCCTCGAGATAGAAATAGTAATCGTTTCTGTTCTTTTTTCTCATAGACGGTATGAAAATAAAATCCGCTCCGGCTTCTTCCCCTATTTTGGCGATGTCGTCTTTGTTTATATCCGAGAAGGGTTTGAGTTTATGGTTTTTGAGCAGTGATTCAATCTTCTCTTTTTCAATGATGCGGAATTTCTTAGTATTCGCGATCTCTTCGAGGATACCATCCACGACCGTTTCCGCCTGCTTGTCCCTTTGATCCTCGAACCGAAGGGCGATGACGGCTGTTTTCGGGAGTTCCCCGTTAGCCCCCCATATACAACCAGAAAGATATAGATACAACAGA
Source organism: Spirochaetales bacterium (assembly GCA_016930085.1). Classification (NCBI taxonomy): domain Bacteria; kingdom Pseudomonadati; phylum Spirochaetota; class Spirochaetia; order Spirochaetales; species Spirochaetales bacterium. The sequence goes on along the minus strand of JAFGHO010000115.1, from coordinate 6,701 downwards.
ATGACAGTTGCTTTTTTCATGACCTTGTCTATCCGCCTCTATCGCACCGTTTTTATTCTTTGCGTTGGAACGCTTTTCATCGATACTATTGGTGAGATACCCTTATTGAACGCCGGTGCATTAATTAAAAATATATCATGATGAATGTCATGATTCCGGATAATAGTACCATATAATGTATGGTATGTAAAAGGAAAATTTCATTAAATTTCTTTTTCACGGCTGCTGAAACATGGGATTGTCGGATTATCAAGGTCCGTAAATGGAACGGGTTTACGGATGGATTGTTTTTTACTGCCAAGAGTAGGTTGAATATCTTATACGACTGTGATATTATGTGAAACCGTGCCTTCAAGGCAAAGAAAATATTGTATGTTATGGGGACAGCGTTATGAAAAAAGACAAGATAATCATTATTTTCATATGTTTCTTTCTCCCGGGTTTTACTCTTTTGGGTTATTCCCAGGATAATTCCGATAAAGGAAAGACACCCAAAATAGCCTTTATCCCCTTTGAATATACGACGGCGGTCGGGGAAGAAATTGCGTGGGAAACCGTTAAGTGTATGGCCCAGACAATGCATGAACAAAAAATATTCGAGCCGTTCAGTATCCGGGAATGGCTTGATTCGGCCTATAAAGAAGATAAAGCGGAAAATGTAGCGACAATAATAAAACGAATCAAAGAGGCGGGATTTGAAGTCGATTTTCTCTGTCACGGAATTGTTTTCAAGATAAACAACAAGACCGGATTGAAGATCACAATTTATCCGCTCGATGATTCTTTAGGCACGACTTATTATATGCGTTTTTTCAAGAATTCCACAACCGATGTCAAAAAAACAAGACCGGCTCTATTGAAAGCATGCAAGGATATCGCAGAGGAAATCAGCCTGCGATACGACGGAAAACATGATTATCTGGCCGGAAAGAATATCTATATCAAGCGGTCGAATATATATCTGATTTATTATACGGAAGTCGAAGCGACAAAAACACCTATACTGACGCAGGTCAATTACACGAAACTCAACGGGACCGATATCATGAAAAGCGATCATTTTTTTCACGAACTTCTTCTTTACTCATTTCATACGACGGGGCTGTTTAAAACCGGTAATGACAACATGGGTGATTATTTATACGAGTACCCCCTGGTATCCGACGATTATGATTATGTGGTGAACACGGATATTCTGCTTTCGAAATCATTGAATGTCCTGATGGTCTCCGTGATGGACAACAAATCCGGGGAACTCATAATCAGCTACAATTATCCCTTTGTGGATTTTACGCTGGAATCGCTGGCCGCCATCATGAGAAAAAACTCGTTTATAATCGCTCTTTCAATACTTTCTGAGAAGGAAAAGCTTCAGGTGGGGCTGGCGGAGATACCTGTCGGGAACGGGAACAATCAGGTTTATTGTAATGACTATTATCTCGGCACTGAAAGCCAGGACAATCTGCTTCTTCCTTTTGGAGAAAACAATATACGGATCGGCAACGGACTTTATAAAATGTTTGTTCTTCCGTATACAAAGAATAATCAATACTGGAGTATGGATGATTCGATCATTTCCCAGATGATCAATGTTGTATCGGATTAGGATTCCTGATTGTTTGGGTGTGCGGCCCGGGGTTCATATGTCCGAAATTTCCGGTCAAGACGGCATTTTACGGCATAAATATACCTGTTCGGACTAATCGGGTTATGAAAAAGTCTCAAAACGTTTCAAAACTCTTCCTTTTTCAATCCCGTATGACCGATTTTTTATCTGACATATTTGTTTTTCGGTGTCTATCCGGTCCCTCTCCTGCCGTAATGCCGGTATCGATCCGTATCGGAGCCGATTGTCCTGACGTACTATAAAATACGAAGGAATTCCATAATTTTAGCTTTACAAACAGGCTTTTCTGTGCTATAGTCAATCGATATTGGGGGGAAGAAATTAATAGCCGGCTGTTGTTTTGCTTGATTTTTCAAAGAGATAGTGCTTCCTGTCGTCCCATAACGTTTAACCGCACAGAAAGATAGGTAACGGGGTCACATTGTGAAAAAAACCATAGCGGCTTTTTTTGCCATACTCATCATATGTATCGCGGGCTGCGAATCTCCCGATCAGCCCGGCCCTCCCCGGCCTTCTCAAACACCGACGCCCCACGTTGAAGGTCTCGATGCGAGTGACGGCATCTATAATGACAGAATACGGATACGATGGAATTCTCTCGATGAAGCTGTTCAATACAATGTTTTTCGTTCGGATGAGGAAAACGGGGAATATGAAGAAATCGCGGTCGTTTTTGAGCTTTTCTATGACGATATGAGGATGACGGGGGAGGAAGTCCGGCTTCAATACCACACCGCCTACTTCTACCGCGTGGGGGCTGTTTTCGAAGATGAGACCGTTTTAATCGAGAATCCCGACAGCGGTTTCATCGACGATTTTATCACCTTCGAAAACCATGCTCTGGAAGACGCTGTCAGAAACAGCCTCAAAAAATGGGAAGAAAACCTGTATCAGGAAGATCTCGAGGCGGTCACTTCCATCAGGCTCGAAGACGCTTCGTCACTGAATGAAATAATGATGCTTCCGATGCTGGAACGGCTCGAAATAGCGGGCGGTCATATCGGGGATTTTTCCGATCTCACTTCCTGCATACAGCTCAGGGAATTATCGGTCCGTGACTGCCTCATCGACGATACGGACGGCCTCGAAGTGATGACGGGATTGACGAAACTGGTCATGGAACGCTGCGGCCTCGAGGATATCATGTTTTCGGCCGGTCTCCTCAATGTGATCGAGGTGTCGTTTGCCGAAAACAGTATTACCGACGCCGGTGCCCTGGAGAATCTCGAATTCTTGGAGACAGTCCGTCTTGACGGCAACAATATCGAGCGGCTCGACTGTTTCAACAATCTCGGAAGGCTCAAGGAGTTGTACGCGAACGACAATGGCATCGAGGCAGTGGGCGGCATCAACGATTGCGGTGCTTTACGCGTCGTCGAACTATCCCATAACCTGATGACGACGATTACCGGGATGCAAAACCTCCCCCTTCTCGAAAGACTCCGGTTGAACGATAACCGTCTTACCGCACCCGATGCGTTGAGCGGGCTCAGGGGGCTGCGGTATCTGACACTTGCGGACAACGAGATCGAATCGATTCTTTTCCTCTATCCCCTGACACTGCTCGTCGATCTCGATCTCGCCCGCAACCGTATCGACGATATTAGCGGACTTGCGGTCCTGGACGGCCTGCATTCCCTGAATCTCGGCGGAAATATGATTTCTGCGATTCCCGATTTGGCTTTTCTCGTTGACCTCGAAGAACTATGTATCGACGACAATGAGATTATAGATATCAAACCGCTCGCTTATTGCACCAATCTGAGGGTCTGCGACTGTGACGGAAACAGCATCGACGACATCGGCGCCTTCAATGATCTGGAAAATCTTCTCGAGCTCTCCATGACGGACAATGCCATGGAAATTTCACCGGGACTGCCCAATTACGATACCCTTCTTGCATTGAAACGGCGGGGATGCGAGGTCGAATGGGAGGAAGGAAACACGACGTCCGCCGCACTGGAAGAGTCGATAATCGAGGTCATAAGGACGACCTCAGAGGATGAAGCAGGGTATTATTACGAGGAGTTCACCCAGGTGGATAACTCCTTTATTTACGATTGCCAGGTCACCTGGTACGCGAAAGCGGCATACGCCGGGGCGGTCGCCGGTGAAACCCGTGAGGTACTCCATGCCGGACTCGTACGCTGCCCTTCCGCCGCAGCAGAGTATTCAATCGAAGATTTTGTGAATAATGCGACGGTACTTCCCCTGATGGACCTGGTCGTGACAAAGGATCCCGCTTTTACCATCGAAAGCGGCATCATCGGGTTGTCGGGAGAGAGCGTCTATTATGAAACGGGATCGCTTTCGACCAAAGAACGCGAGTTCTATATTTTCAAATACGGCAACTATTTTTTCTGCGTGCTGTACGTATGCGATAGACGCGGCGGCTGGCAGGTACTCAAGAAAAGCCCCACGGCCGTCAGGGACATGGCGGAACAATTGATCCTGAATCTCGGGACAATCGAGTAATCCGGCCGTGTTTGGCGCCTGGCGGCGCGTTCTGGTTATGCGGCGTATGGTAACCGCATCGGACAGGCAACATCCTTTCATAAGGAGGAATTGAAAATGAATAGTGATAGAAAAAAGCGCAATACGATCATCGGTATCGCCGCGGCGGCGGGTATTTTTTTATGCTGTTCGGGCTGCGAACGTATCGGATTCGACGATATATACGGCACCCCGCCGCCTGAGGACCCTGCGATTTCATACTGGTCGAAGGCATACGGGGGGCAGAGCAGGGAAAACATCACCGATATCGCGGTCGACAGCGATGGAAGCTATATCGTCGTCGGAAACTCGATGTCGTGGTCCTCGAGCGCATATTATAAAATGGTGATGTACAGAACCGCTTCAAGCGGTGAAATCCTCTGGGCAATGACCTTCGAAGAAAAGGACGATGAGTTTTCGGTCAAAAGCGGCGTCGTCCGGTGCGCGGCCTCCGGGGGGTATATCGCCGCGAGCAGGATCGGCAGTATCAATAAAGCGGATGTTCTATTAACCAGAGTCTCGAAAGACGGCGCCGTACTCTGGCAGAAATCATATGGCGACAGCCGCTCTTCTGATATTCCGGCCGCCGTTCTTAGTACCGCCGACGGCGGGTTCGTGGTTGCCGCGACATTCGATCAATTCGCCGCGATCAGCAACAATGCGGATATATGGTTGTTCAAGGTCGACAGGGACGGCAATGTCGAATGGTCGAAGCGGTACAACGCGGGGACGGAGGAGACCTGCGCCGACGCGTGTCTCAATTCATCCGGGGGATACACCGTCGCCGGCAACAGCATCGCGAATATAAGCCAGCCAAACGAAAGCCAGATATGCGTGTTCCGGGTCAACACGGACGGGGATTTGGTCGCCGGAGAGAGCTCGTTTGCGGATATATACGGGGCCGGCGGCAGGGATACGGCGTCCGAGATCAGGGAGACCCCGGACAAAACCTTCGTGATCGGCGGGGCGAGTGCAAGCGGCGGCGAAGGGGGGTCGGACATCCTCGTCTTTGAAATCATGCCGGATAACGGGGAGATTCACACGCAGAATGTCTACGGCACGAGTCTCGAAGAGTCATGCGCGGGCATGGAAATCACGGAAGAGGGCGGCATTATCGTTGTTGGGAATACGGCGCCGGAAGGGGAAGAACAGCCCCATGACGGGGTGGTATTGTTTTTGAACTCCATCGGGATAATCGTCCGGGAGGCGGGCTATGGAGGTGAAGAAGCAATAAGCGACGATGAATTATGCGGGATACGGGTCCTGCACGACAAAAAAAGCCATGTGATCGCGGGGCGCACCTACGCCTTTGGTTTGGGTTATGACGATATGTGGCTCTTCGTCATCGACGGGGAGGGGAAATCCGCCCAGCCGAAAAAGGATACTAAGCTCGAAAGAAAAGGCTCATCGATCGCCCACAGCAGGGTTTCGGCGGGCGACGCGGATCTCGCTGTAACGCCCGTCGACAGAAAGGAAGATATCGTCATAACGCGCCGGAAATGCATTATGACCGATTATCCGAAGGAATAGTGGTATAATGGATAACGCGTTAAGAAAACGAGGCAGGTATATCGAAACAGGAGTGTGATGAGAAAAGAAAGAAAACGGCAACCCGGTGCAGGAACGAACTTCCTCCCGGTGCTATCGATTATCGTTTGGTTACTCCTCCTTGTATCATGTCCGGATCCTCACTCACCGGGTGAAGGCGATGAAACGTTGAATAATCTTGTCCGCGGGGAGACGAAAGGCGGCCGTCTCGATGACGGGCCTGAGCAATGGTTCTGGTTCGAGGCTTCAGACGGCTGCCGCTACGATATCAATGTGTATGACAAAGACAACGATCCCGAATACTCGGGCGACATCACGGCCTCTTTTTTTCATGAGGACATGGAAACGCCCTATGAGGAGAATCGTGAAGATGGGCCGTTTTCGCTGACCGCCTCTTCATGCGAGCGGATCTACATCAGGATCGAACAAAAACCGGAAACGGAGGCGGGAGATTTCGGACTTTATTATTCGATCGACGATTCGATCGAGCCTCAAACCTGGACGATCATGATGTACATGAACGCGGACAACAATCTGGAAGCCGATATTCTTTTCAACCTGAAAGAACTCATCACCGGGTACCACGAGTATTGCGGGATCAATATCGTCGTTCTCCTCGACAAAAAACTGCCCATGGCATTCTACGGATTTAAAGAGACCGATTTTACCGACACTCGTCTTTTTGCCGTGAACCGGTACGGTATACACCGTATCGGCGGTGCCCCCGAGTTTCCCGAAATAAGCCTTTCTTCCAGACGCGAAATGAATATGGGGGACGCCAATACCTTAAAAAAGTTCATATCATTCTGTAAACATAATTTTCCCGCCCGCCATGACGCCCTCGTCATCACGGGTCACGGCTACGGACCTGCAGGGTTCTGCGGCGACGATTCTTCCGGGGGGGACAGGCTCCATATCGGGGAAATGAGTTTCTATCTCGATGACGAGGACGCGGTAAGCCTTCTGGGATTCAACACCTGTTATATGGGAAATATCGAAACCGCCTACCAGTTCCGGTATGACGGGGATCCGG